>NZ_JAKKRO010000101.1:0-7342 GCF_025654235.1 Shewanella sp. SM32
ATTTCGACCTAACTCAGTCAAGATTTCGACCTAACTCAGTCAAGGTCAGTGTCTTACATTCAATCAGTGCCTTAGAGGCCAGCATCAAGCTGTTTAATCGTTTTAGGTGAAGTTCTGGGCAGTATTGGTGTAAAGAATGTTGTAGGATATTGGCTTCGCGCATCTTGTTGTCCAAGTGTAGTTTTTAGCGAAACCATTTGATCATGCAACAAGATGCGCTTCCACCCTAATTTGATGATTTATTTGTAAATCATCAGGGGATTCTTCAGCGCACAGTGTGGTGTGAGCATGTCTGGCCGCGTGTTCCATTTTTGCGCGATACCTTGAGTAGCAATTAAGTGTGTGTCTGCGCCGTAACGCTGATTGTTACTATCAAGAATTTGTATTAACGCGGGGTTAACTTTTAGCGCGTAGAACAAATCTAACCGGCGGTGTTTATGCTCACTAAATCGATTAACACTACACCGATGTTGTAAGGGTGATGACGGCGCATTTCTCATTCAAGCTGTTTCAAGCTAACTGGGCATCCCTTTTCAACCACCAACAGACTTAGACTGACGCCCTTCCAAATGAGTTATAGCGATATTAATGTTTGATAATCAAAAAGGTAGCAAAACATGTGTTTGGGGTTTTCATCTGGCCAGGTCAAAAAGGCCTTTGATAATCGCTCAGGCAAAAACCTTACGAGAAAGCTCAGACATTTATAGCCCTGTGTTACAGGGCATGCTTAATGGGATGTAGGATCGCAAGTGAGCATGGCCGTTTCAGTGCACTATTGAAGGCTAAGAATACTCCCCTGCTTCTATTTTATTTAGCCATTCATTGACTAATTTACAGCCCTCTGGTGTTTGCATTAATGCGATGGGCTTATTGTTACCTAGTACTGGGATTTCACTATTAAACAGTGTTTCAGCGAGGGTTTTCTCACCATAAATTTCACATGCCCTATTAAATAGGCACTCGGTACTTAGTGATGTTGAGTTCATAAGGTTAGTTCGCTTCTCGTAAAAGGTGTCATTCCAAGTGTAGCAAAATCATCAATGATTAGCCCTGTCATAATCATTTTCTGTTCATCAAGATATTTAGCGGCATTCATAGGTTTGAAAATACTTTTTAGCATAACAATTCACTCTGGACGATTAACTGCTTATATCTTTAGGCTGTATATTACGCTGCAATACACATTACTATTGAAATATATATCAAATAAAATTAAGTGTGCGCGGAAAAATAAAAGGAAAGTTAAATTAACCACACTGTCAAAGTATTAATAATATCCGAATTTAATATGGAATTAATAGGTGTGAAATTCATAAGTTTATGATTTTATTTTTGTTTATTTTTGACACCATCATTCGTCACTGCTCTCGAATACAGCGTGTGTTTTCGTTAAAAATATAAACAAGTCAATATGAAAACCTGAGGCGCCGATGGGTGGTAACATATTTACGATATTCAACAAATATTCAAACCTCTCTTGCGTTCGCTAAAAATATTTATTTACACAATAATTTGGAATCACTAATGTGTATATCTATCCATAAAGCGAGGTTAATATGAAACCCAGAAAAATTCCGCGACACAGTAAAGTGATGGCGCGCATTCATTTCCATTCACAAAAAAATGATTCTACACGTTTCTGTGATAGTGAACTAGAAGTTGCTCGATTATTGCTATTGGAGTTTGAGGATGATGTCATTGCATATAATACCCAACCGGCGTCATTTACATATCTCGTCAACGGAAAAAATAGACGTTATACGCCTGATCTCATTATTTCACATAAACATAAAGGGGTGTATTTCGAGGAAATTAAACCAAAAGACAAACTCGGTAGTCAAAAAAATATTGAAAAATTCGATATTCTCTCAAAAGCCTTTGCCGCCATCTCTGACAATGGTTTAAAGCTCGTTACTGAAGAACAAATCTATGTCGGCAGTACAATTGCAAATCTAAAAAAACTCTATCATTACCGGTCACTTACGCTGTCAGAACAATGCCAGCAGGTAATGCAAGAATTACCCGCGCGTATCACATATTGTGGTCTCATTAGCTGGGCAGAATCTCATCAATGTCATGTTTATGATCCGATGATCCTATTAGCAAATCGATGCTACACATTCGACTTAACTTGTATGTTAAGCCCATTAACTCATCTGGAAAGATCTTATGGCTCAACAAATCTTTAAAGCCAATATGGTTATTTGTCGCAATAATCGTGACTACCGGATAGTCATGCTCGATGACACGTTAGTGACACTAGAGGTTGTGGACAGCAAACATCATCAGGTGTTATCGATTGACCAGCTATTGTCTGAATATCAACTAGGAAGTTTGAGCCTCCCTAAGACAAATCTGAATCTTGACCAATCTTGGCTAAACGAACAACAGAAGGCTGATCTTCGGCGTTATAACACCTACCTAAACTATCTAGACAAACTCGAATACCCAGGTGCAATACGTTCACTCAATATGGCTATTTCGACCTGCGGAGAGATATTAAATGAACCGGTGAATTGCCGTCCATCAACATCAACACTGCGGCGCTGGTATTCAAAATGGCTAAACAATAATAGACAATTCATCTATCTGCTGGCCTCCAGAAAACACGATCCAAACCTGACACTCAGCTGCAGAATCGATGCAGCGATGCGTTCTCTCGTCGACGATGTCATTGATAGTTTTTATCTGACTCTTAATGGCCCCAACGCGGCGGATTGTTACCGAACGCTTATGCAACAACACAGGCGCATGGCACTTGACTGCCCAATGATATCAAAATCGACATTTTACAGAGAAATAAAAAAATTAGATGAAAGCGTTATTATTAGGCGGCGGCAAGGTTCGGTCGCTGCAAATAAATATCTGCGCACTGCAAACCATCAATATCAGGTCAATGGGCTATTTGAAAGATGTGAAATGGATGCGGTTCACGTCGGTATTTATCTCGTTGATCAACATGGCGATATCGTTGGGAAGCCGATCATTTTCTTGATGATTGATGCTTTTAGCCGCTGCATTATGGGAATGCATATCAGTATCCAAGAAGGAGAAACCACTAATGCAGCGGTGAGCGCATTACGCCATGCCATTTTGCCCAAATCCAATCAACAATATTCCTTTATGGAAAATCCATGGACATGCCATGGTACGCCCATGGATCTGTACGTCGATTCTGGCGCAGCATTCATTAATGAATCATTCGACGCACTATTAGCTCAACTCAAGATCAATCGAATCGCTGGGCCGTCACGCCAGCCCTGGAAACACAGTTTTATTGAACGCTTTAATAGTACGTTACGCGACAAACTCAAGGGGATACCTGGATATGTCGGAAAATTAACGGATGGTTTCACCTATGATCACCCGGCAAAGCACTATGCCACCCTGACGGTCGAGGAATTCGAAAAGATTGTCTGTATTCTCATCAATGATATATACCATCAAGAAGCGCATGCAGGAGTAGGAAATCAAACGCCAATAGCGATGTGGAACACACATATTCGCTATTCTCCGGCTATTGTGCCTGCCAATGTTGCGATATTTGATCTTTACCTGCGGCAACAAAAACGAGGCACACTCCAGCAATTAAAGGGATTGCAGTATAAAAATCAGTTTTTTAATTCCATGGAATTACGAAACCTTTTTGAACAATTAAACAAGAATAGTCGTGATCGCGGCAAAGTCACTTTTTATGTTGATGAGCTAAACGCCAGTAATATCATGGTCATTAACCCGTTAAACCAATCTGTGTTAACTGTGCCTAACACCAACAAATTAGCTTGGGGAAAAACCTTCCTGCAACTGAAAATGACCAAGAAAATTTTCATGCCTAACGCAGGCGAACTGAAGGTCAACGATATCACAAAACAGGCCCTCGATCGCAAAAAGAAAGCCGCTCGAGACGTGAAAACGAGCCACAATCTTGCCGATGAGGCGTTGTCCATGGACACACCGCTGACTCAAGATGTTATTCAAAACATGTTAACTAAACGTGAAAAAGTGGCTCATCAAGCGCTGGTATTATCGCCAGCAAAACCGACGGGCAGCGATGTCCCAGAATCCGCCGTGATCCCTAAAATAATCAATTACCAAACCAGCTAGGAATAACACATGGATCACTATCAACCTCAACGAAAGCCTATCACCACAGCATTTTTATCTCGTTCAGTTTACCACTTTGAGTGCAATGCAGTGATTGCGGCATTAGAACGCAGCCTGAAAACAACTGGCCTTAATCCGACTGGGCTGATGATTGTTGGCGATTCTGGTCTTGGTAAATCCACAGCGCTGAGACTGTTTGAACAACGATTCAGTCGACCTGCAACAGAAACACATTCCTACAAAACAGTCGCCAATGTCGTGACCCCTGTGGATGCCAGTGTGAAAAGCTTGTGCTCCGCACTACTGAAGGTCTTGGGTTGCCCGACGCCAGACAGAGGAACCGCCAACAGTATGTTCACTCGGATCACCACCTTGATCCATGAGCTCGATACAAAAATCATCATTTTTGATGAAATTCAACATCTAACTGAGCGTAATGCCCAGAAAAAAACGCGGCCAGTTATCAATCTCGTTAAAAACCTGATGACCGAAACAAACTGTCCGGTCGTCCTCGTTGGTATGCCTGACGCGACAGAACTATTGAGCATGGATCCGCAATTAGCACGACGATTTTCGAAATCGGTGACGCTCAAGCCTTTTAGTATGACTGATGAACTCATCACTGAGGAATACACGGCCTATGATCTGTATGTTTCATTTCTCCACTCGATTGCGTCTTTCATGCCAATCAAAACCATTAATCTCATCGATCCGAATGTTGCTCGTCGTCTCCTTGCCGCCAGTCGCGGAAAAATTTCTATCATTATTAAAATTTTGGAGTTTGTGATCGAGAATAGCCTTGACGGTAAGAAGGCGACGTTACTCGATTTTTCCACCGCGTTCCGTGATATTGCTGATCATGACATCTCACATTGTCCGTTTTTAATCACGAGCAACCAATTAGAAAAGTGGTATTTTTCATGAGTGCAGTGACATTACCCATCAGATTGCGCCCCTATGAGGCCGAATCCCTGCCGTCCTACCTATGTCGGCTAGCCACCGTCAATGGCTGGTCAACCATGGCCGAATTTTTATTGGTCATGGGGATAAAGAAAACCAAAATCGATCCGGATGTCTCGCTTGACCGCCTAGTGCAATTAACCCACCTTCCCCACTCGGAGTTTCTACCGCGCATGGAGGAGATCCCAAGGTCCATGCCAGCGCGGATGTTCTATCAACACTCCCCCAGATTTTGTCCTATTTGCATCGGCACCACACCGTACGTGCGTCATGTCGAGCACTTTAAGACAGCGCTATTTTGTGTAAAACATCGTTGTAAACGCATTGATCAGTGTCCCTGTTGTCAGCATCCCCTCACTTGGCAGCAGCATCTATTTAGTCACTGTTTGCAGTGCAAACAACCCTGGGCCACTTTACCCGCCAACCATGAAATCGATGTTGATTATCAACAATGGATTGAACAAGAAGAAGGCGCAGAGGAGCGGTTGCACTTATTGCATCGGGCAATCACCCGTCTGATTTATCCGACCGATCTCGATCCCCTTCCACCAAACCACAAATTGAGTCTAGACAGTCAGTACATTCTCGATGCATTTCACCTGTTGCAAGGCCGTTTTGACCTGATTTGGGGCAAACAATGTGCCGAAGATCGTCACTATCTCAGCCTCTTTGGTGAACATCATGTGCTCTCCCCCCTCACCAGCTTGCGTGAGCTGAATGGCTTACCGGCTCAGGTGGCTGAAACCCAATCCACATGGCCCAGTTATACCGTGCACGACAGAGTGGATAAACATCCACACATTACAGTGCCTTTAGCGTGTCGAGTGAGTACATTTTACCTGCGTCAGCTGCTCGACTTAACGGCTGTTCAACTGAGTATTCTCGAGGACAGTGGCCATTTTGATAGCCTATACCACCTATCCAATTCACGGCACCGAACTTATGATATGCGCCAAATTTATCGCTGGTTTAAGACACGTATTAGCCAAGATAAATGTGCCTATTACCCTGAACAGAGTTTTAACAAACTGCTTATGATGTATGGCATCGAGTTCAGTCGACTGTTCGAGGGGATCCATCAGGGAAAATTTCGAATAGCCTTGGCCAGCTACAATGAGCAATTAACACTCCACCTGGCCGCTGAGGATGTGAAACAGTTTGTCGAAGATAATGAAGTATTTGATCCACAAGAAGACAAATCGCAAAAGTGGGTTGCTAGGCGTTTGAGGATCCATTTTGCGGGAATGAAGGAGATGATCCGCCCAGGGCTATTTGCCTGCAGCCGCAATCGTGACATCACACGCGCGTCATTGCAGGCAGTGTTAGTGCAATATTCATCATTACAGCGCTGGTGTTACCTGCGTAGTTACCACCGTTATAGTGTTGAGCGTGTGATGGTCGAGGCACAAATTATCCCCATTTTTAGCTCAACGTATTGCACTCTGTTGACCCATGAACAGTTAGCGCAATTGGCAGTGCTCACCGACAGCCGAGCCGAGCTTCAATTAGAAAACAATCCAAAATGGGTGGTGTAGTGTCATTTTTGCATGAAGCGACGCTTCGACAATTCCAAGGGCAATGTGAGCCACAAACGGTTATAAACTTTCATGCTGTTGCAACGCTAAATCGCCGATTAAATGCGTATAAATCGACATTTGCGGGCGATTTTGCCTTAAAACGGCTATAAATCAGGGTAAACTTGCCGATTTAACATAAGCACGAATTGCGCGCAGTCGACCCCAGATGCCTTAACGCCTGATAAAGATCATATAAGTAAATCAGACGCCACAAGCTCACCTCTTTGCGCGTAGCCTATACAACACTCACTTCAATCCAAGCTTTTTCAACAAAGCCCGCGTCAATGGTAACTTATCAAGGCGCTTACTCAATGGCTTCAACGCTAAGAACAAAATGTCTTCAAGGCCCTCTCGGTCATGGTGATAAAAATGAACGAACACTCGGCCGTGATGAGCTTTGATGTCTTTTCTACATCACAAAGGATGACATTGACGTGCATCAAGCTGCTCCACAACGGCATCCAAGTGCTTTCTCCCAGAATTCAGATAATAACTGCGACACTCTAATCGAGGTGTAGAAGAAGCCAACTGCTGAAAAGTGGTACGCTTTATCTCGCCAAAGTAAAAGAGTATCACCATGAATTATCAACAATTGACCGAAGCAAGACGATACCAGATTTCCGTACTGTTAGAACAGGGCTTTTCGATAGCACACATAGCTAAATGCATTGATTGTCATCGCTCTAGTGTCTATAGGGAAG
>NZ_JAKKRO010000102.1:0-7124 GCF_025654235.1 Shewanella sp. SM32
ACGTTAATAAAGCGTTTGCGTAAGACGTTAAGTATCACGTAACAGTTTACATGCACTGATGAATAAACGGTCAACCGTACCTATTAGAGCCTGACTGTGCCAAGGCATTAAATGCCGATGTAGTGATAAGGTAATAGGTTTCGGATTTACATCATGGCGCGGGTAAAAAAGCCTATTTAGACGCCGAATATATGGTAGTGAACCAATCATTCAACGGTGTTGTAAAAGCTGAGGCGTCCATATATGGCATAGTGTGAAAAGTGTTGTAAGTTATTTGTGATATTATAGGGTGCTTAGATCATTGAATAAGAAGGCAAGTATGAACAACGTAGAAGAGTTTGGGGCAATCGTCAGTAAAGCTCTCGATAGTTACAAATCTGATTTTATGGAACTTGTTAGGGAATATGCGATTTCTTGTAAGAATCAAGGTGAGGCATATTGCGATTTTTTTGTCGATATAGCCTCTATGATGAATGGCGCATGGCTTTTAACCGCAGTATGTGAGTTTGAGGATGTTTCAGAATTTAAAGCCTTTAATTGGTATCAATTATTGAATGTTGATATAGACAATATGCCAGAAGATGATTTGTTCTCCCTACAAAATAAGCTATATGAAATCGGTTATATTTGGTTGGTGGAGCAATTGATTTCCTCTAAAAAAGAAATAAAAAGTATCGAAATTAGGTTGTTTCATAATGGCAGCAATGAATACCAATCTTTGGCATAATTAGCTTCTAACAGAGCTAAACGACATCAGTCACTGGGCTCATTGGATAGAATTTTTTGTGTGTGGTTATGTCATACCGTTGGTAGTATTTACCTCTAGGGCAAGTATGAAGAACTTTATTAGCAAAGATCTAGATATTGAAGAGTTTAAAAAAAGATTCGATAACACCAGAGAAAGTTTTATAAATTCTCTAAAAACAGCAAGTAAAGGTTATCGAAATGTAAGGTTCTTCGCTTGTGATGAAAGTGGAGTCCCCATTAAATGGGTATGGGATGATGAAACGTTCACACATAACTGGGAAGAGGGCACTCTTGAAGACGCTATTCAGTTTGCCCGTCACATGATAAATAGTGGAATGTATTTTGCGTTTATGGGTTGTTTGTCTGGTTCCAGTGATCTTGATATTTGGCTGACCACCTTTGAAAACCCCATAAAGAAACCTACATGGCCAAGTGGTAAAGAACCCAAATTTGAGATTATCCATGAAGTGTTAACTCGTTAGGGCTTTGTTTACCGATCTAAATTAGGAAACAACGCCTCGTTATGACTGCATATTTTATCTCAAAGTAAGAGCATTCACCTGTAAATACGTGATTTTAGCGTGCAACTGCTGTAGCCTCGTGGAAATTTATTGTTTCTTATTTTGATCTTTTAGGATGCAGGTCTTGAGCTTTGCCATCTAAGGTTGTTCGTTATTTCCCAGTGATTTTTGCTGAGCCAATCACTCGTCAGCAAAGCGTTCACTCATTAGAGAGGGTGTCATGTGAATGCACTTCAAAACCCAATTAGGCAGTTCAATGTCGTGAAACTATTTGTACTGGCATTGCTAAGCTTTTTGGCCGGCTGTTCTTCAATGCAGACGGGTGAGAATGGAAACTGGGTGGGATTCACGGAAGCTGGTCAGGCTTCATTTTATGGGGATAAACATCAGAATAAGCAGACGGCCAGCGGTGAACTTTACAAACATAAATTAAAGACAGCAGCGCATAAAAAGTTACCCTTTGGCTCGAGTGTTAAGGTCACCAATGTCGATAATGGCAAAAGTGTGATTGTAAAAATCAATGATAGAGGGCCTTTCGTGCGTGGCCGCATTATTGATCTGTCTAAATCGGCGTTCAGTAGCATAGGCAACACTTCTTCTGGCTTGATTGACGTGAAAATAGAAGTCATTAAATAGCGGCTATTTTGAAAATAGTTGTCTCGAAACGGACTTTTGCGAAAACGGCTATCTCGAACACGGCCATATCGACAGGATCGTTTTGAAAGCGGCATCATTAAAAATGAGCAGTTTGAAAGCACTCTCTTCAAAACACGGCTTCGCTGCAATCTAATGATTGAATGCACTAATAATTGAGCGCATAAAACCGAGTCGGCGCTTTTAAATAAAATCCCAAAGCAGACAATTTGTTAAGCTGATATTTGGGCTTTACGGCATTTGGTGAGAGACTATCGGCAGATTTGGATAACAGTAAAAGGACTCGCTATGGAATACCCACTTGTTAGTACGCAGTGGCTCGAAGCACATCTCACCGATCCCAATTTAGTCTTGCTCGATGCCAGTATGGAAACCGTTATTGGTAAAGAACCCTTAGTTTACGATGAGCCTATTTGTATTCCGCGCTCACGTCGATTCGACTTGGAAAATGTGTTTTGCGATAAGACTTCAACCCAAATTCATGCCTTGCCGACGTTTGAGCAATTCATCCAAGGGATAGCCCAACTTGGGATTGAGGTCGACAGTGTTATTGTTATCTATGATAACCAAGGCATTTATTCATCTCCACGGGCGTGGTGGACCTTTAAAGTCATGGGCTTTAATCGAGTCTATGTGCTTGATGGTGGCTTGCCTCAATGGATTGAAGAAGACCGCATTACCTCATCGCGTTATCAAGCCGAAGGCGTCGATTATGGCCCGACGGATATCGATACTTTGGCGGATGTGCTGCAATACCACCCCGAGCTTGTGATGGATGCCGAGGCCGTGTTATCACGAATTGAAGATGCCGGAACGGCGATTGTCGATGCCCGTGGTGCGCCTCGCTTTTTAGGGCAAGTGAGTGAGCCGCGCCCCGGTGTGCGCTCTGGGCATATTCCTTGCTCGGTTAATTTACCCTTCGCTCAAGTACTCGATGGTAATAAAATCAAAACGGTCAGTGAGCTACAGTCTATTTATCAAGGGCTAGCAGGGGATAAATCCGCAAGGATATTCAGCTGTGGTTCCGGGATTACGGCGTGTATTTTGATCTTAGCTTCGGTCGCCGCGGGGCATAAAAATCCCATCCTCTATGACGGTTCATGGGCGGATTGGGGCAGCCGTAACGATCTGCCGATAGAGTGTTAATTGAGTATCACCATTGAAATTAGTGCTGTAGATTAATTAAGTTAGCGTGGTTTTTGTTGAACATCATGTGACTTCTACGTCGTTTGGCTAAATGCCAAGGAGAAACCTTTGATAGCGAGATTGATCGATAAGTTGGTATTTGGATTTATTTTAGTGATTGCCTTACAGTTACCACAACTGGCTGATCATTATCAGCAATTTTTATCAGGCCTTTATGAATCCACTCGATGGCAGGTGGAAGGTTACGAGGCAACGGCTAAGGAATATCATTACGCTGATGTTGATGCCATGATTGCCCGCCACCAGCAAAATGAGGAGCCAAGTGTGCGTGCCGACGCTGAGCAAAAGGTACAGACACTGGCGCTTTATAAAGCGTTAACACAGGGCGTGGCGATTTTTAATACGGGCAATTTGTTTGAGAAAACTGCCTATATGTTTAACCCTGTTCGCTTTGATTATCTTGAGAAAACCATCAGTAACTTTAAGCCAGGGATACCTTTAACTTCTAGTGGTATTGGCTTTGGCGTCTTGGTGGCTTTAGTCGTGCATTATCTTGGGTCTATCCCTTTTATCCTGTGGGCAAGGCGTAACAAGCGACTTAAAACAAGTCCTTAAATCTGTGATACAGCATGCCTGCAGCGAGTATAGGTGAGCGGAATGTTGGGCCGCCGGGGAAGGTGATGTGTTTGATTTTAGCGAACACATCGAAATGTCCCGCCTGTTGGCAAATAGCCTCGGCAAGCAGTTTTGCCGCCATGTGAGTGGCATTCACGCCGTGTCCCGCATAGGCTTGGGCGTAAAAAATATTATTTGCATCGGGAAGGCGACCAATTTGTGGCATACGGTTAGCACCGATACCTATCATACCGCCCCATTCATAATCGATACGTACCCCTTTTAACTGCGGGAATACCTTCTCAAGATTCGGTCTCAGTGCCGCTTCAATATCCTTGGGATCTTTACCCGAATAGGTACAAAGGCCACCAAACAGCAAACGACGATCTGCGGATAAGTGAAAGTAATCTAAGGCAATTCGCATATCCGCGAAGGCCATGTTTTGCGGGATAATACTCGCGCATTGGGCCTCAGTTAAGGGCTCTGTTGCCAATAAATAACTGCCTGCAGGTAATACTTTCCCCCCTACAAAGCTATTAAGTTTGTGGCCGATATAGGCATTGCCCGCCAGCACTAAGTATTGGCATGTGACTTCGCCCTTAGCGGTAATGACCTTAGGTTTGGCGCCTTGAATGATTTTTTCAGCAGCGCTGTACTCAAACAACCTAGCACCGAGATTGCGGGCGACGCGAGCTTCACCGAGGGCAAGATTAAGTGGGTGTAGATGACCGCTACCCATATCAACTAGCGCGCCTTGATAAAAATCTGAGCCTATGACTTCACCTAATTGTGGCTTAGTTAACAGCTTGATTTCTTGCTGATAACCCATGGCCTTGAGTGCGCTAAATTCTTCTTCAAGCTCATCCATGTGACGAGGTTTTACCGCTAAGTCGCAATAACCCATTTGCAGATCGCAGTCGATACTGTGTTCTTGTATGCGATTTCGCACAATTTCGACGGCTTCAAAGCCCATCTGTTGAATTGCTTGAACACCTTCAGTGCCGATTTCACTTTGAAATTGCGAAGGGTCATGGCCTATGCCGCGAATGAGTTCGCCGCCATTACGCCCCGATGCGCCCCAGCCAATTCGCCTCGCTTCTAACAGCACGACACTCATACCGCGCTGTGTGAGTTCTATGGCGGTATTGATACCGCTAAAGCCGCCGCCCACGATACAGACATCGGCATTGATATTGCCTTCGAGTTGTGGGTAAGCGTAAATTTCTTTAGCAGTATCAACATAATAAGAGTGTGGATACTGTTCGCTGTGCACTGGAGGTTTGCTTGCCATTATGGCTCCCAAAAATTGTTTTTATTGTAAATTGGACTTGTCTCAGTATACTCATCACACTTTTAACATGACGCAAAAAAGTGTTCGTTTTATTTAACACGCTTTTTATGTAGAATACAATGAAAGCAGTAAAACACGCGCTTTTTGGGCGAAAATGCGTTCTGGATGGTGTTTATCCTGAACAACCTGTTCGTCATCTATCGGGATTGACCCGAGCCTTTAGGGGGATGTGAAATTTGGATATTGGAGCCAGCCTCAAAACTGTTCGAAAAATGAAAGGCTTATCTCAACGAGAATTAGCCAAACGTGCTGGTGTGACTAACAGTACGATTTCAATGATCGAGAAAAACAGTGTTAGCCCGTCAGTCAGCTCTTTAAAAAAAGTGCTGTCGGGTATCCCGATGTCTTTAGTGGACTTTTTCTCCATTGAAGCCTCAACGGATAGTGAGCAAAAGGTCGTCTATCGATCCAATGAATTACTGAATATCGGTACTGGACCACTTGAATTTAAACTGATCGGTCGTGATTACCCGAACCGCGCAATGTCAGTGATGAATGAGATTTATCCACCCGGTTCAGATACGGGTGAAGAGATGCTAAAGCACGAAGGTGAAGAGGCCGCTATGGTGATAGAAGGTAAATTCGAACTCACTGTTGGGGATGAAGTGTATATTTTGGAAGCGGGTGACAGTTATTATTTTAACAGTGAATTGCCCCATAGATTCCGCAATCCCTTCGATGAACCTTGTCGCCTAGTGAGTGCGACTACGCCTGCAAACTTCTAATTAAGTCATTAACTTATCCTATTATTCAACATATTAGGCCACTTATTCGCTAAAAGTGAGTGGCGTAATACTGTTATTCAACATTACTGCGGATTTATACCAATCACATTAAATATCTAATCAGTTCAGAGCCTCACAGGCATTTCAATCCAAGGCGCATTGACGCAGAAATGGTCATTCCCTTTTAAGTCAATGCAACACGGGAGTGGGATGCCTGTGAGGCTCCCGAAGGGCGGGTTTCAACGCACTTTATACTGCGTTTAAGGCTTTCGACAGAGCACCACTATGCCTTCAAGCCTTCGCCTTGTCTAAAGCGCGTTGAACTCCCGCTGAATGAACAGATATTTAATACGATTGGTATTACCTACTTTCTAACCCTGTCATATTGGTTATATATCCTCTTCTTTGTGTAAATAATATTGGTTCAAATTTGGTTCGAATACGGTTTAATTTACCCTGTAAAAAGTGAGCTTTATGCTGGTGTAACCGCTGGTTTATATACATGAATTAGCGAGAAAAGGGGTAAATATACATTTAACTACATGTTATTTATGCTTATTAAGAATAAGTGGATTAAATAACCTTTAACAAGTGTTTAACCTCTTGCCTAGTGCTAAATTTCGGTGTACTGTGTGAAAAAATGAACATTTAAAGGCAAAGTGTTCGTTATGCTAGTAAAATCAATTCTAAAGGTGAGATATGTCAGCCGATTTACCTCTCATAGGTGTTATTGCATGCAATCAACAATTGGGATCACACCCCTTTAATATTGTTGGTGAAAAATACCTTTTAGGCGTAGTTAATGGCGCGAAAGGCTGGCCGTTAGTGATCCCATCTTTAGGTGGCGATTTACCGATAGACGCTATTTTAGAGCGTCTTGACGGTATTTTGTTTACTGGCTCTCCTTCTAATGTAGAACCCCATCTTTATGCAGGCCAGCCGAGTGAGCTTGGTACACACCATGATCCTAAACGTGACGCGACAACCTTGCCGCTGATCCACGCTGCTATTGCTGCTGGGGTACCTGTATTAGGTATTTGTCGCGGTTTTCAAGAAATGAATGTGGCTTTTGGTGGCAGTTTGCATCAGAAGCTCCATGAGGTGGGTGGCTTTATTGTAAGCGTAACGCCAACCACACATTCCAATCCTAACTGATCAACTTTACCCTGTCTGCCATTATCAACTGCCAGGGTAATCATCATGCACCGTACCAAAGAACAATGGCTGGCCTTGTTTGCCGAGCAAGCCCAAAGTGGTCTCACCCAAACTGAATTTGCAAAACGTCAGGGCATCATTCCTACATATTTTAGTTATCGCAAGCGTCAGTTGTTGGCGTTTCAGGATGATGACGGTGGCTTTGTTGAG
>NZ_JAKKRO010000103.1:0-6953 GCF_025654235.1 Shewanella sp. SM32
TCGATCGACCTAACTCAGTCAAGGTCAGTGTCTTACATTCAATCAGTGCCTTAGAGGCCAGCATCAAGCTGTTTAATCGTTTTAGGTGAAGTTCTGGGCAGTATTGGTGTAAAGAATGTTGTAGGATATTGGCTTCGCGCATCTTGTTGTCCAAGTGTAGTTTTTAGCGAAACCATTTGATCATGCAACAAGATGCGCTTCCACCCTAATTTGATGATTTATTTGTAAATCATCAGGGGATTCTTCAGGGCTATAGCTGTTATCTAGATTAGTGCTACTGCCAATAACGGGATACCCTTGTTTATTAAACTTCATTTGCACCAAGTTTAAGTGGTTTTCAAAAATAGGCGTTAGCTTGCCATCATGGGTGTTGAGCCAATAGATATCCATCCGACTCGATTCATCGTGGTTCGCCATCACAACCAGCTGCTCAGGGTTATCCTTGGGCTGTTCCATGACGCTGTATTTCACCTTGTCATTGTGCGTCAGTTGCTGCTCTTTTGGCTCTATTTTGCCTTGGGGAGTTTCAAAGCTGAGTTTAAAAATTTGGGTGTTTTCATTTCCCCCTTTATCTTTCATAAAAAAGAGTTCGTTACTGTTTGATGACCATTCAAATTCTTTAATAGGTTCAATGGACTGCGTTAAGAGTGTCGCACTTGCAAGATTGCTTTTATCCGCCATTACATAAATATTGCTCGCACCTTGGTATTCCTTTGTGAAGGCTAACCATTTACCGTCGGCGGACATTTTTAAATGGTGAATATTTTGCTCATTGAAAAAATCTTCGATGGGAATGAGCGGCACTTGGGCTTGCTGGCTGTTAAGCCTATCCGTATTGGCTTTTTGCTCAGTGGTTGAGGTTGAACAGCTTGCGAGTAGCATAGCGGCAATAGCAGCACTGCATAACTGGCTTGTGAAGGAGGATAATCGCATTGTTGTAACCTTGAGTTGTTAGAAGTGACATCATGTTAATACGAAAATTAATTATCGTAAAACAATAAAATTATATTTCTTTGCAATATATTTTACCGAACGAGTATACTAGCCAAGGTTAGAGAGCGCTGGGATTGAATTAAATCTAGGATTGAGTGATGAATAAAAACATAGAAAAGTTAATAAAAATCAGTGCATTTTTCCGGTGGGTGATTTTGTTAGCCGCTACGATTGTGGTGGTGTATCTGGGTTATAGCTACTTAGTCCATGATGAGATACGTTTTGGATCGAATAATGGATTGTTACAAGCGCTATGGGTATCGCCTGATGCGAGTCAAACCCTGTTGCTGTTAATGTTAAGTCCATTGTTTATCACGTTTTTACTGGGTGTTTATTGGCTGCAAAAATTATTAGCCTACTATCAAGACGGCTTGTTTTTTAGCGACGAAAGTATGCATTGTTATCTGTGGTTGGTTTGGCTTAAGGTTGCCGCCTTAGTGATAGAGATACTGCAAACCTTAGGCGTAGGTTACTATCACAAGTCGCTTTTTGAGGATACCCGTATCGACTTGGCGCTCGATTTTGGCAATATCACTACGATTTTATTGATGTTGCTGATTGTTTATTTGCTTAAAGCTGCCCGAGATTTTGAGGCAGAAAACAAAGAGTTTGTGTAATTTTGGACATTATCGTTAATTTAGACGTCATGATGGCGATACGGAAGGTGAGTTCTAAGGAGCTTGCCAAAGCGGTTGGCATTACCGAAGCGAATTTATCCCTGCTAAAACGTGGCAAGGTGAAAGGCGTGCGTTTTGAAACACTGGCGAGTATTTGTGAGTACCTGTCGTGCCAGCCTGGGGATATTTTAGAATATCGTAAGAGTGATACATTGGACTGAGTTCTGCCGTTTTAGCCTTGTTCAACACATCCTAGGACGCACTTAGTTAAGTGCTATCCTAGGCCTGCCGTGGTTAGGCTTTAACCAGTGTAGTCAGATCCGCTGGGCGGTAGTAAACCGATTTTAGTACCTTACCTTGGCGAACCACTTTACCTGCCATTTCAACATCTTTAGCGCATTTGGCTATGATGAAATCACCTTGCTGACTACCGACAATTTCAACACCTTGCTTGGCATAGAAGGCAATGGTCTCGGCCAGTTCTTGCTCGTTACGGCACACTTTACTCATATTGCTCGAGTGGACTTCATCCCAGCAGCTAATAAAGTCGATTTCACGGTTTTGAGCCACGCATAGCAACAAGTCAATCAGGTAACTGATTTCGAGTCTGTCTGTCATGGCTTGTGCGCCTAAATGCACTAAACGCCCCATTAACACATACACAGAATCGACTATGGCATCGGCTTGCTCGATACGGCTATCGGCTTCGGCTAGTTCAGTTAACTCCTCAATAATCAGTGAAGTATGTAAGGTGTCGGCCTTGTCATCTAAAGAATCAACATCATTAACGGGCAAGTCGAAGGTGCTACGAAACTCACTGATATCACGATATAAGTGGTCATAAATAGGTTGAGTTAAGCGGGTGAGTTTCATCTGATTTGCCTTGAAATAAAGAGTTTGGCGGCAATTTTAAAGAAATGCGTCGCAGAATACAAAGATGGGGTAGAGATAAAAATACCCGCAGCCAAATAGGCGGCAGCGGGTTTCGGTAAATTTTGGCGGATGACCGAATGGAGAAATATATTGTGAGCCTGTGTTACTTGGTGATTATTGGCCGTATTTGGCAATCAGTTGATCAAGATAAGGGCCAACGTCTTTATCAGCCCAATCGAGATATCCCCGCACAAAACCGACAAGATTACCCTTAGCATCAAAAATATAACTGGCGGGTACGACATTCGCGGGAATGATTTGTTCTATGTTTTGCTCCGGGTCAAGCCAAGTGGCATAGCCGCTAAAGCCATGTTGGTTAAGAAAAGGGCGTACATCTTTAGATTCTTCATCGATAGAGATTGGAATGATGGCGATATTCTTCCCTTGATACTGCTGCTTAAGTTTTTGGAGTTCTGGAATTTCCCTTAAACAGGGGGCACACCAGGTTGCCCAAAGATTGACTAAAACCAATTTTCCTTGGTGCTGTTTTAGGGTTTGGGTTTGTCCTGATTCATCAATAAAGGGAACTTCTGGTACGCCGCGTGCGTGCTGCATTTCTATAAAACCAGTCATCACAAGGGGCTTAGGGAGGGGCTCTCCCGTACTGTAGAGTTTATTGTCTAGTGAGTGGGCTGAGCTGCTATTAGAAAACAGACCTAAACACACGAGTAGAACAAAGGGAAAATAGTGTAATTTCATCTGGTTATCCTTTACTTTTAAATAGTCGTTTGTGTTTTTCTACGGGTTACCAATGCGAGACACAACCCAACACCAAGCACTAATAACAGCAGTGGCCCAAACCAAAGTGCGAAGGTGGAGGCCTTAAATTCAGGTTGATAACGGATTTTTTGACCATAGCGTTGCACCATAAAATCGATAATCTCATCTTGGCTTTGCCCCTGTTCCAGCATCGAGAATATTTGTGCTTTGAGCTCGTGGGCGATTGGCGCCTGTGATTCAAATAGGCTTTGATTCGTCGCCATAGGGCAACGCAGCACTTTACTGATATCTATTGCCTGTTGCTGGTAGGAAAGGCTTGATATGGGCTGAGCTTGCGCTACGGATAAGCATGGGATCCCTATCCCACATAAGGTGATAGGGAGCAGTAAGACTAAAAAGCGCAATATTGGATTCATTAGGCAAGCGTCTCCTTTGGTTTGTGATGGGATAGGCTAAATAAGGTTGTTAAATCAGCTTGAGAGCTGAAACGACGAGTAGGCCAAGCGGCAATCGCCCCACCTAGCATCATAAATAGGGCACCAAGCCAGATCCAACTCGCAAGGGGTTTATAGCTGATACGGATAAGGTATTCGTTATCACTTAATTGCAGCCCCATGGACACATAAATATCCCGCCATAAACCGTGGTCGATACCCGCGTGGGACATTTCCATCCCATTACTTTTAAAGGTTTGTCGTTGTGGTGTGATATAGCCTAAAACCCGTTCATCATTCGTGGCATCGCGGATACTGATATTGGCTTGAATGGCGGTAAAGCTGCTCGTTTCAACATTCTCTGTGCTTTCATAAACTAAGACATAACTCGCCAAAGGCTTACCTTGACCAGGCCCCATTCTGAGTAGGGCTTCCTGTTCAAAAAAGGAGACGGATGTCGCTCCAATAATAGTGATAGCCACCCCAAAGTGGGCGAATAGCATGGCGACAAACCCTTGTTTTGATGACTTAACGGGAGGATTTAAGCCATGTTCGCTGCAGTTTTGTGTTAATTGACGGGCATATATTCGTCTACCTAATCCCGAGGCTGCCAATATCGTGAGCAATAAACACACTAGCAACCAAAGTGCTGCGGCAGTGCCAAGGAGTAAAAATAAGCTATTGCCCGAGGCGGCCTGTAAGCTTACCCAGCCAGCGACGGCTAATATCACTAGGCTAGGAATGAGCAAGGAAGTGATACGAGTCTTTGAGGCATTTTGCCATTGCACTATTTGCCATTGCACTAAGGGCGCAATGCCCATTAACAGGACAAGCAAGAAAGTGAGGGGGACAAATATAGCGTTGAAATATGGGGCGCCCACTGAAAGTGTGCCTAAATCCAGTAGCTCATAGATCAAAGGGTAAAATGTACCGAGTAATACGGAAAACGCTGCTACGACTAAGATAACGATCCCGAGCAGTAACAGCGTTTCCTTACTGAAAAGCGCGAAAGTCACATCCTGTTTTAAATGATGGGCTTTGAGTGCAAAAATGAGTAACGCAGCCCCAACAAAAATCACTAATAAGCAGAGGATTGACATGCCACGGGTCGGATCGGCGGCAAAGGCATGTACCGATTGCACTATGCCGGAGCGCACCAAAAAGCTACCGAGTAAACTGAGTGAAAATGCCAATAAGCACAGCAGCAAAGTCGTGATTTTAAAGCCATGAGTACGTTGAGTGAGAATGAGGGAATGCACTAATGCTGTTGCCACAAGCCAAGGAATAAAGGAGGCGTTTTCTACCGGATCCCAAAACCACCAACCACCCCAACCCAGTTCGTTATAGGCCCACCAAGATCCAAAGGCATTGCCGCCCGTTAGAAACACCCACGCTAATAATACCCAAGGTCGTAAATAGTTAATTTGACGAGTATTAAAACCACCACCGAGCAGTGATGCTAACGCTGCAGCAAAGCAAACGGTGAGGCCAACATAACCAAGAAAGAGCATGGGCGGATGCAGTATGAGTCCTATGTCTTGCAAAATGGGGTTAAGATCTCGCCCTTCAATCGGAATGTTAGGTAATAAGCGGGCAAAGGGATTAGAGGTAAAGAGTAAAAATAAGTTAAAACCAAGGATCACTAATGCCAAAATAGCCAACAGTCTCGCAAAATACAGGGCGTCTTGGTATTTATCGCTGGCCTTATCTTGAGTGCAATCCGCCATCTTTATGCGATAACTGATGATCGCCCCCCAAAGGGCAATCGCAAATATCCAAAACAGCATTGACCCTTCGTGGCTGCCCCAAACGGCGGCCACTTTATAACCCAATGCTAATTGGCTATTCGAGTGGTTTGCGACATAAGCAACAGAAAAATCATCAGTCATAAAGCAATAAATTAAGCAAAGAAGTGAAGCAAATACTGAGGTAAATATGGCTCTAAAGAGTGTCGGGCTTAATCCCACCAGATAGGCATTATTCTGCTTAACACCGATTAAGGTCAGTGCTGCAGAAAATAATGCCAATACGCTACTAATGATCAGTAATATATGTCCAATTTCTGGAAGCATAGTTGTCATTTATTATGCCTTAGAATAATGTGGTCGCGGTAATATAGTGTTTACAGTTGGCTATTTTACCTATGTGATTTTCACATGCTGATTTTTATTAAATTTGCTCAGAAACTTGAGTTATTTTCTTATGATTTTAAATGTACATATAAGTTATTCGTAGTAAAAGTCAGTTTAATCACAAGCTTTAATCACTGTTGATTTTAAGATTAGTCGAGTTTTGCATTTAATAATGTGATCTTATCCGTTATTAAATCATTCCTTTTTACGCTTGATGTTTTTTGAAAAATAAAACGCATTTTTAGTTTTTTTTATAACTGAAATGTGCTTTTTAACTTCTAAAAAACAAATGGCATTAATTTTATAAGTTATTGTATTTTATTTGTTTTAATTGATTTTATTCATCTTGATTTATCAGCGCAAATTTAGTGTGCTCTAGCTCTGATTTTTAATGGTTTTTTGCCTCCACCATGCTGTAACTGGTCAATTGTTTATGTCGCTCAGTGAGCAATTAGGTTCAGTGGAAAATATAAAACTAATGATAATTAGGAGTGAATGATGAAACGATGGAAATCCAAAATAGCACTCAGCGTGCTGTTTTGTTTAGGTACTATCGTCAGTGTGGCCGGAATAGCATCCGATGCTAAACCGGGCGAGGTAAAGCCTGGCTATGGTAATAAACAACAGAGTGCGGAAGCTCAGGAAATTATGGCTAATCCCGATCTAACACTAGAGTCCCGTGGTGTAAGAACACTGCAGGATTATATTGTTCAGGAAAAAGAGTTGTTTGATTTTCTTTTTGAAAATCATCCGGTATTTAAATATGCCGAGCAAGGTCGTTTAAAAGGAACCTATAAGGTCAGTGACCGTGGTGAAGAATACTTACACGGTGGTGATAGCCAAAAATATAGCCAACATCAAGAGGGCAATCGCCCTATGGCACTGAAGGATCCCCTCATAAATCAGCCATAGCATAGCCATATTTGAGCAACTGATTGGCGAATAATACCCAGGCCGCCAGCAATTCTTTCTCCGTGATTTGATAATCAGGCCGCCTGAGTACCTCCAATCCCAAGCGAATCGTTGAGAGTACCGTTCGATGCCCAATGGTATTGGCCTGAAAATGCTTATCCCAGCCCTGTTGCTGTGCGTGTAAACCAACTAGCCACAACAGGCATTGAACC
>NZ_JAKKRO010000104.1:0-6630 GCF_025654235.1 Shewanella sp. SM32
CCCCCGTAGGGCGTATGCGGTATTAGCAGTCGTTTCCAACTGTTATCCCCCTCGACTGGGCAGATCCCTAGGCATTACTCACCCGTCCGCCGCTCGCCACCTCAGAAGTAAACTCCCTTGTGCTGCCGCTCGACTTGCATGTGTTAGGCCTGCCGCCAGCGTTCAATCTGAGCCATGATCAAACTCTTCAATTAAAGTTTTGTTGCTTCCGTCTTGCGACTTCAGCGGCTCAATGAATTCTGATTTTTTGTTCCCACTTAAAAGCAGAAACAAACTGTACATATTACTATGAACACTCATTGTTACATTGATTTAAATTTTTGACTGCCAACCCGAAGGTTAAGCAGTTTCGATTAACTCAACACCTGTGAGTGTCCACACAGATTTGCTTGATAAATTGTTAAAGAGCGTTGACCACACACTGAGTTTTCAGCGGGTCAGGGCTGCGTATTCTACGCATTCCCGTTAATGCGTCAAGTAGTTTTTTCAACTTTCTCAACGCTCATCGTTTAGCTCGCTAATCGATGAACTGCTTGGCTTTCTTTGCTTAACTTGCGTTACGCTGTCTGCCGTGTCAGTGGATGCGCATTATAGGGAGATTGAGAAAGTCCGCAAGGGCTTTTTATCGATCATTGAATCGCACGTCGATATTTTAAACGTTATGTCCATTTTTTAGCTTATAAGCTCTATTTATCGGAGATACGTAAGGTTTTTTATCTAATTAATTGATAATTCACGCTCAATATTTCAGCAATGGTCTAGTGTAAAAGTAAATAATTCATTACCATATACTTGCTGTTAACAGTTATTTATCAATTTCCCATTCATCAGAGAGCATTCTTATGCAAAAGTCATTTCTTATTGTCTTGATTGTCGCCATTATTGGCGCAGTAGCACTATCTCAGTTCGCAACGCCATTATCAGCTATTGCTTTTGTCGCTGGCGCTATCATTGCAAGTCTTGTTTTTAAATTTGTTCCAGAGACTTCATCATCTCATGCTTCAGAAGAACAATATGTTGGCCCTACAATGACCTTATATGTAGGTAACCTGCCTTATCGTGTTCATGAGGGTGAAGTAAAAGTACTATTTGGCGAATTTGGTCCAGTAAACTCTGTGCGTTTAGTCAGAGATCGTAAAACGGGTCGTCGTAAAGGTTTTGGTTTTGTGGAAATGTCAGAATCAGGCGCTCAGAAAGCCATGGTTAAACTGAATGACTATAGTTTCCAAGAAAGAACCTTAAAAGTAAGAGAAGCAAAAACACAAGATTCGGAAGCTGCCGACCGTACAGGGACAGACGAGTAGCATCACCGCTTAAACTGTTTTGCTTTATTTTGTAATTTAGTTGGTTGTGGTGATTCGTTCGATAGTTGAAAAGCCACAATCAATTAATGTTGTTGTTAACCCTTCGCTGATTCCCACCTTAGTATAGAAAGCTTGCATCACCGACTCCCTTACTGCTTCTCTCTCATCTGTTACTCTGTGATCTTCCATAATAAGATTCTGTTGCGTTAAAAGAGTCACGACTCGCTTAGCAATAGCAGCGCCAGAATCCATTAGTTTTACGCCCGCACCGAGCACTTGTTGTAATTCAGCTTTGATCATAGGGAAATGAGTGCAACCTAGTACGAGAACATCCAATTGTGCGGCAACGACTGGTGCCAGTAACTGTGCCAATCTATGCATATCCAACATTCCAGTCGCCACTTTTTGTTCTGCCATCATCACTAATTCAGAACAACCAAAGAGTTCGACATGGCAATCATCAGCAAATTGGCTGATAAGTTCATGGGTATAATGACGCTTAACTGTGCCAGGTGTAGCCAAGAGTCCAATACGTTTGCTCTTAGACATTAGAGCGGCGGGTTTAATGGCGGGGACAACACCTACGACAGGGACAGTAAGATGTGCACGTAATGCCGGTAATACAACAGTACTTGCAGTATTGCAGGCAACGACCACTATCATTGCATTGGTACGAGCCACTAGATCGCATACTAATTCGACACAGCCAGAAATTAATACCTGCTCTTCCAACTCTCCATAGGGCAACCTAGCATTGTCGAAAAGATAGCAATAGTCGCTATGGGGCAAACTCTTGCGGATTTCAGCCAGTACAGATAGACCACCAATCCCAGAATCAAACACTAATATAGGTCGCGACAAGCGAATCTCCAGTTTCGGATATATAAATAAACTATACAGATTGGACGCATTAACGATTCGATGGCTGCTTTACCGACAGAATCCAGCCAAATACCATAGAACCACATTCAAGTGCGCGGATTTTCCCATAGCTTTGCGAAAACCGCAAAAGCAAGATACTGGACATTCGTGTCACCTAGTATAATATTTGCGCCCCAATTTACAGCAACGGTGAATCAAACAATGAACTTAGCAGCAATGGACCCTCAGACTTATGATGCGCAGTTAGAACACAAGCGTATCAAGCTAGAACAAGCCTTTGCCCAATTTGAAACACCGAGTGTTGAAGTTTTTGCCTCAGAGCCAGCTAACTACCGTATGCGCGCCGAATTCCGCATCTGGCATGATGGTGACGACTTATACTATTACATGTTCGATAAAGTATTGAATGAGAAGGTACGTTGCGATCAATACTTACCAGCTAGCGTGCTCATCAATCAAATGATGTCTGCCTTAATCGCCGAGCTGAAACCGAATCCGAGTCTAAGGCACAAACTGTTCCAAGTGGATTTTTTGTCGACTTTAAGCGGCGAGATCTTAGTGTCTTTGCTTTATCACAGGCAGCTTGATGACCAATGGCGCGCCGATGCGACTGCACTGAAAGCCAAGTTAAGTAGCCAGTTTAACGTCAACATCATCGGCCGTGCCCGTAAGCAAAAAATCGATTTAGATAAAGACTTTGTGGTCGAGTCATTACAAGTAAATGATAAAACCTTCTTATATAAGCAAATCGAAAACAGCTTTACTCAACCCAATGCCAAAGTTTCCGTAAAAATGCTGGAGTGGGCTATCGATGCGACTCAAAACAGTAAGGGGGATTTACTCGAGCTCTACTGTGGTAATGGCAACTTCTCTATCGCACTGGCGCAAAACTTTAATCGCGTGTTGGCCACCGAACTCGCTAAGCCTTCAGTCGATGCGGCGCAATACAATATCGAAGTGAATGGTATTGATAATCTGCAGATTATTCGTATGTCAGCCGAAGACTTTAGCGATGCCATGGCGAAGAAACGCAGCTTTAGACGTTTAGAAGGTATCGATCTTGACAGCTATGTTTGCAACACCATTTTTGTTGACCCACCACGCGCGGGGATTGATCCTGATACGCTGGCGTTAGTCCAAGGTTATGAGCGGATTTTGTATATTTCCTGCAACCCTGAAACCTTAAAAGATAACCTGCAACAACTGAACGAAACCCATAGAGTGACCCGCTTTGCCTTGTTTGATCAGTTCCCTTACGCAGATCACATGGAAACGGGTGTACTGCTAGAGCGCATTAAATAAGGCTTTCTTACAGTTTAAACCATCAGAAAATCTATCTGGGTACGGCGCTGGGTACGGGAACCTTTAAAACGCTCAATTTCCGATAGCCTTTACTACCCAAAAGTCCACCAGCAACGCTGGTGGCGAAATCTTACTAATGCATAGTTTGGGCAAGCGAAGACAGACCATTAGTCTCTAAAATATTCAAAATCTATAGGGCTTGTGTCCAGTTAAGCTAGCAACTGATAGTAGTTTTGGATCTGAATATTTTAATTTAGAATAAAACCTTTATTTAACAATAGCTAGTATGTGCTTATTTGTAGTAATTCGCATTGATACCCACCGATATACCCACCATACGCTAATGCCTTAGCGAGATGATTCTTTGTTTGACTATTTGCTAGTCGTATTAGCTGATCTTGCTCGTTTTCTAGGGCGGGGATCTGAAGTCTGGTTTTGCTCAGTGCTTTCTTCCGATTCTGTAGCCTCTATGGGCTCCTCTAAGGGAAGTTCCACAATGTCGATTAAAGTATGGGCTCTAGTTGCTTGCATCAGATGGTCAGCAGTGAGCTTTGAGCGGTTTTTTACAGCTTTTTCAATGATAGCAAATAGAATTGATGAATTGTCTTTTACGGCTTGAAGTTCACTCTTTAGCGCAGTCACCTGTTTTTTTAAACGGTTATTATAGTTTTTCTGTAGATGAAGTTCACCACTAAGCTTCTTATCTGTAAACGACTGGTTGAACTTTATTTCTGCTTTTTTCGCTTTTTCTGTATTTTTAGCTTTGAGTTCTTGCTCCTTTAAACCGATGAGAAGCTTATAGTTATCATCGATGATAGACTTAAACAGTTGAATATTCGTGATTTTTGCCTCTTCTGCCATCTCCTTGAATTTGTTCTTATGCTCGATTGAAACACTGATGTTGAGCATCTTGGCTTTGCATGCAAGCCTCCTATTGTGTGCTTCCCATGCTTTTTCCATTTTTCGATAAAATTCGAAAGTGGCTCTTTCATTACTGTCTTTAAACCAATTGAAAAGCGTCGATTGAACTTCAAATATTGTTGGATTCTGGCTAAAAAAAATCCCTTTTTTGTAAAGGTATTTAGTCACCCAAGCCAGTAGCAATTTGTGCGTTTTGTTTCGGTAAAAGAAGTCAAACTTTGCTTCAAATTCGGCCTGGCGTTTAATGTCCATCATGCAAGAACTCATTATCACTTAGTGTTGATGAAGTAAATACTTTTTAAAACTTTATTTACTGTAAGTCTAACATTTTTTTGTTTAAAATTACTAGCAATTTACTAGTAATTTTAAATTGCAATTACCTACTGGTTATGGAAGTATTTATTAATAGTTTTCTATCATTGAAATTCAAATGAAGCGCTTACTTAGTTCGCTCAAAGGTGCCAAACCAGAATCCAGATTTTTTATTTCCCTATGGTTTAGATTTTTTGCACCTGAAGCAGGGGTCCCATTACCCGTAGCAGATATAGCAAAAAAGCTAGGCGTTTCTAAGAATGTTGTAATGTCGTCTCTTGCCTACATGACTACTGAAGGTTTTTTTGAAAGGAGTCACATTCATCTAGGAGTTAAGGCTGGCAGACCCACATCACTGTATTTTGCTACCAATAAACTGCTTGCTATTTTATGTGATGATGAACATACAAGATTTCACGCTGGTCTGATCGAAGAATTACATTTCAACAATCACCAACATTTGACGTTGAGCAATCGTTTACTGCTTTGTGTCTTCTTGCTTCACGCAAATGAGTACGGTTTGGTGGAAAACTTGGGATTCTCAGTCATTGCTCAGATGACTGGAATGAGTAATGACCAATTCAATTCACAGCTAGATAAGCTTTCTAGGCTTAGATATCTCAGGAAGTTGAGTTCTGGGGTCACTTCAAAGGTGATTTTTGGATCCAGGCCTTCAATTTATCTGCTAGATATTACAAATGAGCGGTTTTCTAGTGCAATATTCCGCTCCGTTACTTGTGAGCAAGCAATTTCTACTGAAGAGTATCAGCATATCCTTAAGAAATTGATTTCTATATCGAACAATGGCTTAGTTTCTTTCAGTCATTTACAACAGAAGGACGACGATGATAGCAAGACCATTAGGACGAATGCATATGCTCAGTGTAGAAAGCGATTCGCGATGGCAATCGGTATTGAAGGTGCTGAATCTAGTTGGATATTTTTTATCGAATTAGCTCGTATGCCTGCATTGAAAAAATTTTTATTCGAAAAAATATTGCTGACAGTGGCTCAATCAGCCATTTCTAGGAGAAAACTAAACCAAGAGTGGCTAACACAATTGAGTATCAGTTTCTGTCAGGAGCTACAGCCAGTATTTTTAAAACAGGGAAAAGTGTTGATTGGGAAAGATTATGCTGAAGATATTGATAAAAATAGCAAAAAAAGTCATGTGATTGAACGTGAATCAGGCGATGAGGTAGACCTGTTTGATACCACAGATTTGTGTGTATTTGCTGAGGTCTTAGTGAGATGTGTCATATTCCCAGCGGTTGAAACGCTGAAATACAAGACAGCTATCCTTAAGAAGCATTTCAAAGCGCCATTTAAATTTGCTTTTTTATTGGATGAAAAATCAGAAGACGTTATTGAGATTAAGCGCCCACTTGACATTTATTACTTATATCCTATCTCGAATGGTCCCTATGAAAAGCGGGTTTACATTGTAGATGGTGAAGTTCATCCGATTGAAACCAACGTGGGAATAGACTAAAAACTGCACAAAACCAATGATTTAATTGTCGAGCGATGTGAGATCTTATCGCCCTTGTTTACCCGATCTACTGCTCAATGATTGACGGGGATTTCAGTTATTGCGATTGTCTGTTTGTTAATACTGTTAGCCTATAGCTACATCTACTACTCAATAGTATCCACTCGACCAGTATCTCTAACACTACCTTATGAACATACAGGGTTAGCTGCCATCAAAGGCGAGCTAACCTTTGCAAGTGATATCAAGCCCTTTGGGGCTTTTGAGTTATAAATTACACAAACCCCATACGTTATGAACAATAACCAATATGGGATATCAATATGTACTCACGTCACACCTCAAACACTAACCTTACCGTCATCAGCAATGGCCAATACCAAGGCCTCAATGTTTATCCTAGGCCACTAAGCGCTG
>NZ_JAKKRO010000105.1:0-6541 GCF_025654235.1 Shewanella sp. SM32
TTTCGCACAATATTGAGTTGCATTATTTACCGCCTTACAGCCCGAACCTCAATCCGATAGAAAGACTGTGGAAGGTCATGAATGAGCACGCGAGGAACAGCGTGTACTTCAAAAATAAGCGAGATTTCAGGTCCGCACTGGATAAATTTTTCAAAGAAACATTACCCGATATTGGTGAAAGTTTAGCGTCGCGGATCAATGATAATTTTCAGCTCTTTACCCACGCATCTTCAGGTTGATTGGGTATAGCAATCAGTGATGAACCATTAGCGATGAACATTAACCGAAACCGAACTTAGAGGTAGGCCCTAAGTTCAGTTAGATATAGTTCAGTTAGGTATACGGTTGGGTTTTATTCGATATGAGTTTGGCTTTAGTTCAGTATTGTTAAGCTAAGGCTTTGTATCATTGGGTTAAGTTTATACATCTTAACTCAACGCCTTACCGATTAACCTTCAGTCGTGCCGAGCAGTTTAGGCACTAGCGGTTTCTCTGTAATGTCTGCAGGTATGGTTTCTTGGTGCGGCACTTCATCGAAGTGATATTTAAGTAACTTAATATCGAGCTGCTTACTGCCTTTTTCAAAGTGAGTTAACCGCACGGGCAAATACGCTAAGTCAGGCGCCATCCAGAAGAAGGTTTGACGCTTTTTATTGTCACGCACGACTTCAATTTTGACTGTGTCGTAACTGCCGCTGTCGATGTTCATTCGTTCTTTACCGATCACATGAAACTTGTATTCATCGACTTCGTTGTCCTTGACCATCTTATAGTCGAGCACTTCTTTGCCCGCCATCATATCTAGCCTAAATTGCAACTGCACCATAAGAGGATCAAAGATTTTATCATCATAGGGAAACTTGCCTTTTTCATCTTTGTAACGGGTATGAATAAAGCCTTGAGCTTTGGCGAATGCGGTTTGCTCCGTGTAATTAGGCCCGACACCTTGGCGTTGTTGTAAGTAACGCAAAGGACTGAGCTGCGTATCATTTTGAGTAAATTCACTCAAGATGTGACGCACATCGGTTAACAATAACAGGCTGAGATCGCTATCAAAACGATACTTAAACACGCCATCTTCGGGATTGGGTAGCGTGTATTTGGCTTTTCCTAATTCAATGTCTCCATAGTTGACTTGGTATTCGGCCGTCTGCGGTGTTAGCGGCGTTGGCGCTGCCATGGCAAACATACTTTGAGTGAGGACGGTAAAACTCACTAATAATGTGGGAATGGTACGCAAAGAATGCTCCTTGGGTCGCAGGTTTTCACCTTGTATCACTACAGAATGGTCGGTAGTGGTTGATAAAAAAGTGTCGAGTAGCATGCTTACTTACACAGTTCTGGGTCAATCAGTTGAGCATAAATCAATTATTGGATCGACTGTAAGCAGGTTATAGCCGAGGACGACGTTTCTGTAAATAGAGATGTAAATAGTTTATGGATCAATATATTAAACTAAAATGGCATTGCCATGACTAAAGTCACCAGATCCGGGCGCCACTCGTATTCAGACAAATTAATTTTGCCGCAGTTCACTGTTATCCCTTCAATTCTTAATAATTCCATCTGTTCTTGAAAGAAGGTTGAATTTTTCTCGAAGGATATTTTGCCTTGACTATTGAGTACCCTATGCCAAGGGAGTGACAAATGTTCGGGAGCTGCTTTCAGTGCTTTTGACACATAACGCGCTCGTCCCGGTAATCCTGCATAATCGGCTATTTTGCCATAGCTGCTGACTTTACCCTGCGGGATCATGGCGACGATATGCCAGATTTTCGCCATAGGAGACAAGTCCACTGCTTGGGGCTGTTTTCTCGCTACACTCTGTTTATCTTGTTCAAGGTATTGATACAGTGGTGATTTTTCTTTAGGAAACGATGCCATTGAATTGTTAACCCTTAGCTTAATGGTATTCACTCACAAAGAATCACGCTCAAAAAATTTTGCTTGATGAGTTCACGCTAGTGTAACGGTAAAGCATGGCTTAGCGGAAGATGAGAGGGTATTTGACGTTTAAAGGATTAAGCACTTCTCGATATTTTTATCGGCTAGCTCGATTACTAACAAAATATTTAAACTGTTTTTAGCTTAAATATTGTGTAAATGGTCAAATAGTCCATAATAGCGCCAATTTTTTTGACTCGATGAGAGAAGATAACTGGCATGGCTGTACTCGATATTCTAACTATTCCCGATGAGCGCCTTAAACGTAAAGCGCAACCTGTAAAAGATATTGAAGCTGTTCAGGGATTTATCGATGATTTAATCGAAACCATGTATCACACGGACGATGGTATCGGTTTAGCAGCAACTCAAGTCGGCAGTACAGATGCCATTATCGTGATCGATTTATCTGACGGTCGCGACCAGCCTTTAGTGCTGATTAATCCTGAGATTGTTGAAAAGTCAGGTGAGTTCGTCGGTGAAGAAGGTTGTCTGTCTATCCCCGGTTATCGCGCTAAAGTGTCACGTTTTGAAAAGGTTAAAGTGACAGCCTTAGACAGAACTGGCAAGGCTATCGAAATCGAAACCGATGAGTTTTTAGCCATAGTGTTGCAGCACGAAATCGACCATTTGCATGGCAAAGTATTTATCGAACATTTATCCATGCTAAAACAACAAATCGCCCTTAAAAAAGTGCGTAAATACGCTTAACTTTTGACTTAAGTTTTATTTTAGAGAGTGGTTGTACCTATTGACTAGCCGCATTTATAGTGCGGCTTTTTTGTATTTAAAATCTAATCAAGGAAGATTAATGCTGTGATATGTGAACATAACAGCTTGTTTTTACTCTGATGAATGGATAAGGTAACCAAAAATCTGCATTATACCAATCGTATTAAATATCTGTTCATTCAGCGGGAATTTAACGCGCTTTAGACAAGGCGAAGGCATGAAGGCATAGTGGTGCTCTGTCGAAAGCCCTAAACGCAGTATAAAGGGCGTTGAAACCCGCCCTTCGGGAGCCACACAGGCATCCCACTCCGGTGTTGCATTGACTTAAAAGGGAATGACCATTTCTGCGTCAATGCGCCTTGGATTGAGATGCCTGTGAGGCTCTGAACTGATTAGATATTTAATGTGATTGGTATTATTGTAGGTTCAGTTTTCATCATTAACAGCAAGTGTATGGATACGGTAGGGAAACAAATGAAACTTAAGGTATTAGCCTGTGGCATAGCCTCATTCGCAATGCTTTCACTGAGTGGCTGTAGTGCATTTTTTAACGGTAATACCACGGAGAAAAATGCGGTATCGAGTAGCTTAGTCGAATATTTATACCCTGATGAGAAGAGTCGCCAAGCCCAGCAGCCATCCTTACCTGTGCTGCGTTTGCCTATTACCGTCGGCATCGCTTTCTTGCCTTCGTCCCATTGGCAAGCCGATGCAATTGATAGCCGAACTCAGATGGCATTACTTGATAAGGTTAAAAAATCCTTTGTTAAATATGACTATATCGATCGTATCGAAGTGATCCCAAGTACCTATCTTAAAAATGGTAAAGGTTTTGAAACCTTGCAGCAGGTTGCTCGCCTGCATGATGTTGATGTTATGGCATTGGTTTCTTACGATCAATTGATGCAAAGCCACGAGAACAAGTCCGCCATCCTTTATTGGACTATCGTGGGCATGTATTTAATCCCCGGCAATGAAAATGCGATTCAAACCTTTGTTGATACAGCCGTTTTCGATATGCGTAGCCAGAAGATGTTATTTAGGGCGCCAGGTATTAATCAGTTAACTGAAAGTTCAACCGCTGTTGGCGTGACGACAACACTAAGAGAGAAATCCTACGAGGGCTTTGATCTTGCGGTGAACGATATGATAGTCAATTTAGATGACGAGCTTGCCCGCTTTAAAACTCGGGTTAAGGAAGAGCACGTCGCCACCATAGAACATAAACAAGGTTACAGCGGCGGTGGCAGCTTATCTTTATTAATACTTTCACTATTGGGCATTTTTGCGATGCGCCGTTTAACGATTTGCCGTGAATAAAAAAATTAAGCGCAAATTAAGATCGTTAAGGATGAGCAAATTGAAGTTTGCTTTGAATCAAGACGTGAGCAAAAAGTATATAAAGTTGAGCACAGGTTCTGGTTACCAATTTACTTGTAGTTAACGTTTTGATTTTTTTTAAAGTGGTTTACAGAGGCTGCGGTATTGCGTCGGACACCACTTAAGCGGCGCGATAGATTACGCGTTTAACAAGGAGAAAAATTAAATGGATTTAAATTCACTATTACTGTTTGCAGTTGCTTGCCTTGCTATCAATCTTATCCCTGGACCCGATGTCATCTACATTGTATCTAACACAATGAAAGGGAAAATGATCAGTGGGCTTAAAGCTGCGATGGGTTTAGGTGTGGGTTATTTTGTTCACACGCTTGCTGCTAGCTTGGGATTATCTGCCATCATTCTCAGTTCAGCGTTGGCTTTTAGTATTGTGAAGTGGTTAGGGGCCGCGTATCTAGTGTATTTAGGCATTCAAGCGTTAATATCAATGTGGCGTGGCAATAATAAAATTGTGGTTGATAACAATAGCAAACCAAACGGCAACGTAGTTTTCCAAGGCATTGTCGTTAGTGTACTTAATCCTAAAGTCGCTTTATTTTTCCTCTCTTTTTTGCCGCAGTTTATTGACCCGTTAGCGGGTTCAACGTCAATTCAGCTGTTAACCCTTGGTCTTATTTTCAGTTTGTTAGCGACCTTGTGTAATGTCCTTTATGCGTCGGCAGGAAGCTGGGTATTTAGTCGCCCCAATTCCCTGCGTTATTCGAGAGCCTTAGAGGGGATATCAGGTGTGTTGCTTATTGGCTTGGCCAGTAAAGTCATGACCAGTGATAGATAGTGGAATAAGGTCATTTTGTCGAGTAAGACATAAGTCCTCTTTGCTCTGATAGATATGAGCTTTTCAATCTAGCTATGACAAAGATCGCTTGTTACAACTTCACAAAATACGGTAGCGCGATGAGTGCTATGCCGATGCAGACGAGTAAGATTAGGTTGCTGACAAAATAAGGGTAGAGCATCAGGGTTATCCCAACGACGAGGGGGATGGGTGCACCTTGGCGTTTGCCATAGGTGAAAAAGCCAAGACCAAAGAGGCTAAAGACTAAACTCCATAGTAATAATGCTGGATTATCAAACATCTTGAGTTCCTCAATGGTTAGCCTAGGTAGGCTTTGACCTTATCACAGCGTCAAACTGGTCAATCGATTACTTAAACTATTGGTTAAACGGCTGCGTCGTTTTATTGAGTCTAATGCTGACTATCCCGTAGCGTAATTAAGCTTTATTCATCTTATTGCTGCGATGTTGCCTTATTTGACTCGTGTTATAGCTCATATAACTCTAAGGGTAAGCCGTCGGGATCGCTAAAGAAGGTGAATTTTCTGCCTGTGTATTCGTCAATGCGGACGGGTTCAACGGTAATGTGATGGCTATGAAGATGTTCGATGGCGGTTTCAATCGATGCTACGCGAAAGGCGAGATGCCTAAGTCCACAGGCTTCGGGATAGCTTGGTCGTTTGGGTGGATTATCGAATGAAAATAACTCAATTTGACTCTTATCGGGCAGTTGTAAATCAAGTTTATAGGACTTACGTGCCTCACGGAAATGCTCTGCAAGCACGGTAAGGCCAAGAATGGTTACATAAAAGTGTTTGGACTTTTGATAGTCGCTGCAAATAATCGCTGCATGGTGAATGCCGAGTAACATTGCTTTCCTTTGTGATTTTTAAAAGGTGATCAAATAAGATAGAAAGGTTTGAGAGTATAACGGTTAAAAAAAGATAGCGTCACAGTTTAGCGTGACGCTATCGGTCGATTTCACTTTTTAGCTCACCTTGGCTTTTGCTCGTTTAATCTTCCAGCTCGAATATGGCCGAAGACAGCGGCACAAGTTGCATCTGAACTTGTCCTTCCCCTTGTTTGACAACCAACTGCGCTTTATTGTCTTCCAGCAAATCCTTAAGTGGATAGGTCCCATCCGTTAACTGCCATTGGTCGATAAGTGGCTTTGGCAGCTTAAGGGATAATGGCTTTGCTTGGGTTTGATTAAAGTTATTCACAATAATCAGTTTTTGGCCCGTTTTATTGGCTGTATTTTCCTCAAAGCGCACAAAGGCAAAAGTGCTGTCATCATAACCCGTTGCACTGCCATGAGTATCCATTGTGGCGGTTTGTGCGCTGCGGTTGGCGGCATCGAGCGAGTAATACTCTCCTAAGAGTGCAGGTACATTTTTACCTGTGCTTAGGTTCAGTAATTTTTGATAATAAGCCCGCAAAGTGGCTAATGCCGTTCACTTAAGAGTGAACGGCATTTTTCTTTGGTCTAACCGGAAACTTGTTTTTGCTCATTTTAAGAACTCGTGGATATGCCCTTTCCCGTTTACCATCCAGCTTAAATTGCCGTGCATTTCGTTCTATATCCAATACGTCTCTCGGGACATTCCCCGGTGTTTGTGATGGCAGTTGTGTCAACTTGAAGATGATATAACTCGCCGCATCCCGAAAACTCAGTTGATTGGGGTGGACCGAT
>NZ_JAKKRO010000106.1:0-6502 GCF_025654235.1 Shewanella sp. SM32
TTCGACCTAACTCAGTCAAGGTCAGTGTCTTACATTCAATCAGTGCCTTAGAGGCCAGCATCAAGCTGTTTAATCGTTTTAGGTGAAGTTCTGGGCAGTATTGGTGTAAAGAATGTTGTAGGATATTGGCTTCGCGCATCTTGTTGTCCAAGTGTAGTTTTTAGCGAAACCATTTGATCATGCAACAAGATGCGCTTCCACCCTAATTTGATGATTTATTTGTAAATCATCAGGGGATTCTTCAGGACTTAGTATTAGTAAGGTATTAGTTGTATTACTTAATACAAATTGGAACTTAGTGGTACCTGGAGTTCTATCGAGGTCAACAAGTTGTACTAACATACCATCGCTGCTAATGGTAACGGCATCGACTATTTCATCAAATGGAGTCACAAAGCCTACACCGACAAATTTTAAACCTTTACCTGTTTGGTCATTTAGCAGGTAGGTTACAGTACCAGCTTGAGTGACGGTGATATCACCTTGGCATTGTTGACCGTTGGCATCGGTATAGATAAATACAGGTTCACCATTTTCTAGATTAACATTGACTTTAATAAATTGAGCGGTACCTTGTGGTGTTATCATTTGATTATCCTTTTTTAAGTACAGTTATTGATTGTGTTATTTGTTCGGTTTTATTTTTTCAAGACAGTCTTCAGATTCTAAGTATGGCTTTATTATTTGAGGATTTTTATCTTTCTCTATTAAAGGTTGCAATAGTTTATTTGCTGTGTTGCATAACTCAAAGTTAGCATTTTTATTCCCCATTGCAAAATTAATTTTAGCGATTGTTAAATTAGTTTTTACAAGTCCAATGAGATAATCTTTCTCATCTGGGAATTTATTGGTTAGTTTTATAAAAATAACATTAGACTCTGCTATTTCTTCATGATTTTGGCTAATTTCATGATTGCTTATATTTTTATTTGCGATTGCTAAAAGGGCATTGGCGCGTAAATATTCTCTTTTAACTTCACTGGTTGAATTAAATTCAGTGTCCAGAGTGTCTAAAAGAGATTGAGATGTTTCTTTTACTCTAAAGTCATTAACTAAACTGTTTAAATGAAATATTTTGGTACGGACATGAAATAAGTCTCTTTTCCAAACTTCGTTTTCAGAATCCAAGGCTAGCGATTTCTCTATAATATTTTGTGCTAATAATAGCTTATCGAGCCCAGAAACAAGATCACCTTTATATTCCAGTAGCTCTGCTAATCTGCCTAAAGTGCTCGCTAGTCTATCGCGCATATAAGCGTCATTTTGATTTGGCGAGTTTAATAATTGGTCCTGTGTTTCTTCTTGAAATTTGATTGCCGTATCTATATCGCCAAGTGAGGTTAATGCACTGGCTAACCAAGAACGAGTATCCGCCACATCCGCAATCAACTGACTATCCTCAGGCGCTTTTGCCAAAGCCAGCAATTTAAGCCTTAGCGACTCTTCAAAATCTTGCTGCGCTTTGGCAAATTCCTGCTGTTTCATCGAAACTGAGCCCAAAGTGTTATGGGCATAAGACAGCTCCATCAGCGCATCTTTATCCTCTGGCGCAAGGGCGTACATGGTTTGGCTATAGGCCAAGTATTGCTCGAAAAAAGGGCGCGATGCCGCCCAATCACTCACATCATACTTAAGCTGGCCTAACCAAAAGGCATTGGCACCTAAGGTTTTCAGTAGGGCTAAGTTTTCCGGCTGCAATTCGAGCAGTGGCAACATTTTTTCTTGCGCGGCGAGTAATGCGCTGCGAGCTTCATCGATTTTATTGCGCGAATAGGCGACTTCGCCCATGGCCTCTAAGGTTTGGCCGTGTTGGAAACGGGCATCAAAGCTTAAGTACTTTTCATCGTCTGGGCTGGAGAAATCAGTGAAATATTCTAGCGCTTTATTGCTGATCCCATCGAGCAAGTCCATACGGCCTATGCCGCGCATCTTGTCGGCGAAGTCACCCACCATAAAGCCGAGCAAATCTTCGGCGGCGAGGCGTTTTTGCAGGGCAAGTTTTTCGGCTTCTATGCTGCGCACGCTCATAATGACGGAGGTTAAGGTGAGGACGCACAGCAGGGTGACGGTTAAGCGCCTCGTCCAGCGCAGCATATTGGCGCGTTTGGTGGAGGCTGCGATAAAGGCGGTTTCGGGATCGTCTAAATCGAATAACGGATTTTGGCTGAGGCTTTGGGCCTCTTTTAACGGCTTGCCTTCGGCGAGCAGATAAGCGCTGTGTTTGGCTTCGCTGAGCCAACGCTTAGATAAATGCTGTAGGCGACTCTTAATACTCAAACTGTCGCTATGTTCGCTAATCCAAGCCGTCGCCCGTGGCCAACGGCGCAGCAGGGCTTCGTGGGCGATGCTAAAACAGGGTTCACCATTTTGCAGATGTGACACGAATAAGCGGCTATCGACCATGGCTTGCACTAGGGCGGTTTCGGCCGTGCTTTGCAGTTGCGACCAGCGAGCGGTGCGACTGGTGATGGACTTTTCATCTTCGCGCAGGGTCACTAGCAGGGATAAAATCCGTGGTAGGCTGGCTTTTTCAGCATCGCTTAAATGGGAAATCGCCTGCTCGGCATTTTTACCAATCGCCCCTTCAATACCGCCAAGTGCATGATAAACAGAGACTAATAACTTATTGTCGGCGCTGCGCTGTAAATACAAGGCCTGCAGCGTGTATTGCAACATGGGCAACGCATCTGGGTTACTGGCGGCATCGCTGCAGAGCATTTCGTCGAGTGGCATCGCGGTGTCGCTGTCAACTTCCCAGCTTAAGTTGGCAGCCACCGCGGGCAGGCGGATCATTTGTAATAGCTCAGTGCGTGTTGGCGGCGCTAAGTCAAAGTGGGCACCGCGGGCTTTACCCGCCATTAAGCTTGGGTAATTGACCAATAAAGGATAAAAATCGTTGCGACAGGCACTGATGATAATCACGGCTTTTGAGGTGGCGAGTTGTTCCAATAATTCTATGAACTGAGTTCGTTCGGTATCGCTAAATAGCGGTGATGAGAGCAACACTTCTAATCGGTCGATAAACAAGGCAAAAAACGGATTGGAAAAGGGTTTAGCCTTGAGCGCTTGGGTGCACTGGTTGATCACGCTTTGGATATCTTCGACGAGTTGAATCGCCAGAGTCTCAGCGCTCATGCCTTTGAATACTGGGATGTCGTTGATTTCCCAGTCGAGCATAGCACTGGCAAGATCGGTGAGTAGTTGCCCTTTACTCACATCGGCAAAATCTAAGCTGCTGAATGACGCGACACCAATGCCGTTATAGCCGTCGCCCTTCATTAAATTGGGCACAACACCCGCATTAATCAGGGAGGATTTACCGCTGCCACTTGGACCTAAGATCAGGCAGAAGGCACGGCCAAACAGGATTTGTTGGCTTATCCGGTTAAGCAAAGTGCTGATTTGTTCACTGCGGCCAAAAAACACCTCGGCATAATTAGCGCTATAGGCTTGCAGTCCCGGAAAGGGCGAGCCGCCTTGCCAACTCTGTGGGCTGGCGGTGGCTTGGTGTCCGATAGGAAAACGCACTTCGGCTAAGGTGCGATAGCCGCGTTTGCGTATGGTTTCTATATAGGTGGGTTCTGTGGCGCTATCGCCTAATGCTCGACGTAACTGATTGATAATTTTGTGTAGTGGATTGTCGCCGGTATCTACACCTGGCCAGCAGTGGCTGACTATTTCATCACTGCTGACGACTTCGCCCGCCCGTTGACAGAGAAACAGCAGCACATCCATCGCCTTGGGCTCAAGTTGTTTGACTTGTTTGCCAAGGAGCAGACTATTGGCGCTGGGATTGATTTGCCATTCACCAAAGAAAAATGTGCTGTCACTCATAACGATGTCCATTTATTGAGTATTGACCATGGCACGGTAAAAACTTGCGCCGTGAGTCACTCTTATTGTTATACGTATTGTTATAAAGAACCGTATGCTTGTCATTCAAAGGTCTGACGTCAAGACGTTGACATTATGCCGTTGATGATTGTTATTTAAAAGGAATAACCCTTGATAATCAATGTAAATTTTATCAGGGTGAAGTGTGGTAAATAGTCTTTAGCTTGTCATTTTTCTGTCAACAGTTTGTGCTTTACGCTAGATGTTAAATAAGGTGATGGCTTTTAGGTGTAGATTGCAAAAGATCAATAATAAAAAAGTGCCCGTGATTGGGCACTTTGTATTAGAGAGGAACTTAAGGCTAACAAGCCTGACTTATCAGCACGTTAAGCTAAGTATCTTAACGTTAGCCCTTAACATTGGTCCCTTTGAATTAGCGCGTTAAGGTTAGTGCCTTGGCTTGATAGCTTAATCTGGCCATTTGACCTTGATCTTGCAGTTCTAATTCATTGAGTTCGAAGGGCGGCTGTAAACCCGAGGCTTGGATGAGCTTAGGATCTAACAGCAGCTTTAACTTCGGCGACTCTGGGGTCAGCCAATTGGCCGCTTGGGTGCGTAGAATCGCCACCTTTTGACCTTCGGCATTGGTGCCTGTTAACGTGCCACTTAAGCCAAAACGTCCCGCCTCGGCGACAGTTAACTCAAAGTTAATTTGGTTAGGCAGGCCTTTATCCCAAACCGTGAGCACTTCGGGCTTGATGCTCGCCGAATTGACATAGGACTTAAAGACAGATTTAACCGTGCGCTGCACAGGTCGGCCATCGACTTGGGTTTGCACTGTGATTTCAATTTCACTGAAACCAGCATTACTGCTTGAAAGTGCGACGCCCGCGGGGATCACCGCTTGCCATGTCTCCCCTTGTTTTACCATCGCCAGCGGTTGCATATTGCCATCGGCTTGCTTGAGTTTTGCCTGTGGTACAAAGGTGTTATCACTTTGGCTGAGAGCGAGTTCAAGCCCAAGGTTTTGCGCATCCGCCGCGATGGCGGTGGGGGCTTTGACGCTTAGTTGATATGGCGAGCCTTTTTCCTTCACATTGACTAAGTAGCTGGCGCTCGGTGTTAACGGCTGGCTGACCTGCAGGCGATATTCGCCCGGTGTGGCCTTCGCCGACATTTGCAGAGCACTGGAATCATCGGTTAACCCTGCGCTAGCCAAAGCATCGGCGTTGACCATCGATTTGACCAGTGACTCATTGGTGTTTATCCCACTGCTGTTGGCTGCTTTGCCTTGGGGTGACTGATTAGGGGTAACGCGCTGAATTTGTACGCGCTCAGGGGCGATGACCTCGGCGTGCATTAAAGTACCAGAGCTGGTATCGCCCCGAGGTGCAATGCGCACTAAGCTAGACGCTTGGCTCATGGTGAGGCCCACGCCCGCATTAAGCTGTGCGCCTGTTACATTGACCCAATACTCGTCACTTTGGTTGGCTTGCTCCAGCTTAAGCATACTCGCTTGATACTCACCGTACAGCGGGGTGATAAAGCTAATGTAATCCGTACTGGTGTTGATGGGCGTGAGTGTTGGGCTGGCAATATTGCTATCGACGAGATCAGTATCGATCGGCGCGGCTAAGGTTAACCCTTTGGCGTACATTGGGCTGGCATTGGTTTTGGGATCTATGGGTGTGGCTTCATCTTGGCAGGCTGCAAGCAGTCCGCTTAGCGCCAAGACACTGGCAAGTTTGCTGAGTGTGTGCATCTTAGTGCTCCTTAAATGTGGTTGCGGATCAGCGTGTCTAAGTTGAAACACGTACGACGGCTCTGCTGATGGCTTAAGGGCTCTTGGCCACGGGTCTTTTGTTTATCAGTAAACCAGACAGTGCCAGCCGCCTTTTGTGAGCTGCAATTTAAGAAGCCGTCGGAGCAGCTATCGAGCCAGTTTTGGGTGGTTTCGAGCGCGACTTGGTATTGATAACCCGCGCAGTAACTGTCGCTGTCCCAAATGGCGGAATCAACATCTGAGCCCACCACGACTTCGAAGGGTTTACCCAGCGATGGGCGACCCGCTGTGCCATTAAGCCAAGCGTTGTTGTAGTTTGCCATCCAACCGACTTGCTGTTGTTTCACCGCGTTGCTGCCATAGCCTAAGAGCCAGCCTAAGCTGGTTTCGAACACATTACCTTGGTTCACCGCGTCGGCCAGCGGCGTACCAGCACTGGAAGGCGCGATGGCGATAACCTTTGAGGTGGCGTTGATCACTGCAGGATAACGGCTGTCCCACGTTGGGTTAGATAAAATCCACCGCACTACGTTGCCACCATTGGAGTGGGTCAGCAGAATTAAGTCGTCGATATTTTTGGCTTGGATAAAGCTATTGAGCTGTGTGGCCAGACAACCTGCGGCGCTTTCTTCCCACATATACCCGTGATCAATGAAGATGCTTGATTTTCAGTGAAATGAGGATCAAGCTAACGATTATGAAACTACTCCTTACTCCTGAACAAAAACAAGTCCTAGAGACCCAGCATGCTCAAACGCGTGACGGGCGTATTCGTGACCGCATCAAAGCAGTACTGCTTGCATCCGAAGGCTGGACCCCGGCAATGATTTCTCAAGCATTACGCATTCATGAAAGCACTGTACGTAATCACCTTGCCGATTACAC
>NZ_JAKKRO010000107.1:0-6309 GCF_025654235.1 Shewanella sp. SM32
CGAACCGCTGGTGTTCGGGTTGTCATGCCAATGGCATTGCCCGGTAGCTACGTTCGGAATCGATAACCGCTGAAAGCATCTAAGCGGGAAGCGAGCCCTAAGATGAGTCATCCCTAGGAATTTAATTCCTCTAAAGAGCCGTTCGAGACTAGGACGTTGATAGGCATGGTGTGTAAGCGTTGTGAGGCGTTGAGCTAACATGTACTAATGACTCGAGAGGCTTAACCATACAACCCAGATGGGTTTTACAAAGAAGCCTTAGACAGAATATCGACACTTGATAAAGTTAAAGACTCAAAACAATCAGCTTTCCGAATTATTATTAACGTGAGCCAGAGATGGACACGGTAATAAACAGAATTTGCTTGGTGACAATAGCCTTGTGGAACCACCTGATCCCATCCCGAACTCAGAAGTGAAACGCAAACGCGCCGATGGTAGTGTGGGGTCTCCCCATGTGAGAGTAGGTCATCGCCAAGCGCCTAATTTAGGTTAACGTGTAGACGTTAAGCTAAAGGAGCGGTAGTTCAGTTGGTTAGAATACCGGCCTGTCACGCCGGGGGTCGCGGGTTCGAGTCCCGTCCGCTCCGCCAACATTCATGAAGCCCATGCTATTAATTAGCATGGGCTTTTTGATTTTAATCCGTTTACAATCCCATTCCTCCCTTTGTGACCGTGACCAAAATGTGACCATATGGTGACTTTGTACTGTGTTTGACCGGAGGTCATGTCATACCAATCCGCATCAGATCTTGACCACTTTAGCCCAGCCTCTTGTGCACAAACTTTTTACGCTGTCCTTGCTATGAATAATACCATTCCGCATTAAAGTTCAGTCACCTTCGCCCACTCCCGAGTTTACCACGCGTTTTGTACAACTGATAAAGCTGTTCCATGCCTGGCTGCAGGCATCCACTATGTCCTCATATCCTTTAAAACAACGATTGGCGAGATAATGTTGGCGCAGCCAACTCCATACCTGTTCGATGGAGTTTAGTTCTGGGGAATATGGCGGCAGTTTGAGTATCGACAGGTTGGGGATATCAGCAGCAATGTCATTGGTATGCCAACCCGCACCGTCCATTACCACGACAGCATGGCGGCCAGGTTTGGTGCGTTTTGCAATCAGCTCCAAGTGCTGGTGCATGATGTCCTTATTAACGAATGGCGTGATGATGGCTTCAGTTTCTCCTGTTGCAGGACAGACAGCGCCGAAGAGGTGTACATATTCAAACTGCTGCTGTCTTAGCGCTCTTGGTCTACTGCCTTTGGGGGCCCAAAGTCGTGTCGTTGTATTTTGCTGGCCGAATCTGGCTTCGTCCTGAAACCAAATATCAATCTGGTGTGGTTGTATATGAATGGGAGCGTGAAGGATCGTTTCCAGAGGAAACTTTTTTAAAAGCGTCCTGTAAGCTCTGAGTTTGTTTTGGATGCCTGGAGCGGCTGGTTATCCAACAGAATCCCATGCTCTTGAGTAGCTTCTAGATGTGATTGGGATGGTACTCGACATTAAACTCACTCGAGATGTATTGCTGGATATCGGCCCCAGTGAGTCTGCCGCCCTCATCTGATTGTGCTTTAAACTCAATGTATCTGGCGAGTCTCCTTTTTTGCTCATTTGACAATGACGGCTTCTTCCCTAAGCGTGGTTTATCTTCAAGTCCTGCCAGTCCTTGCCCAAGATAGCTGGAGACCCATAAGTTGACGCTAGATCTGGCCACCTTCAACTGGCCTGCCACCTGAGTGCGGTTATGGCATTGCAAAAATAGCGATACAGCGAGCAATCGCATGCGCTTATGCGGATTTTTTTCTCTTTTGGAGAGGCTAAGCAGACTTTCAGCGGTTTCAGGTTTCATAATCCAATTTTAAGCTGTTGGGTTGCTTGCTATTAGATCAGACTTCTATGCGGAATGGTATAAGGCGGCAACTTGAGAAGCGTCAGATTATCAAAGTCATCGGCCAAATCTTGTTGATGCCAGCCCGCACCGTCCATGATGACCAGTGCATGCCGTCCAAATTCTGTTGCGGCCGAGATCGATTTTAAGTGTTCACGCATATATTCGCTATTGGCATGCGGGGCAATAATCGCTTGTGTCGCCCCCGTTGCCGGACACACGGCGCCATATAGATACACATATTCAAATTGTTGCTGCTTGACGGCCCGTGGACGGGTCCCTTTCTCAGCCCAAATACGGGTGGTGGTATTCTGTTGGCCAAAGCGGGCTTCATCTTGAAACCATGCGATCGAGTGCAACGTGCCCAGGTGTGTTAAGGATCGTTGCCATGCGGAAGTTTTTTAAAAGCCTCTTGTATAGCCTGAGATTGTTTCGGGTGGCGAGAGCGAGTGCTAATCCATGAGAAGCCAAGTTGATGCAGCAAGCGGTAGATATTTGCTTGCTTGAACGTCACGCCAAATTCAGACTGAATAAACAGGCCGACATCCTTGGCCATCAACCTGCCACCTTGTTCAGATAGACTGCTGTGCTGTACGAAGGCTTTAAGCTTAGCTTGCTGTGGTCTGGAGAGTGTCGCAGGACGGCCCGGATTGGGTGCATCGTCAAGGCCAGTCAGCCCATGGGTTAAATAGGCGGAGACCCAGCGATTGACGCTGGTTCTACTGACCTTAAGCATGCTTGCGATGGCGGTACGAGAATGACCTTCAGTGAAATGGAGTAAGGCAAGATAGCGCATACGTTTGCGTGCACTTTTCTCCGATTTAACTAAGGCTGCGATGTGGGGATGATTCATATTTTGTATGATTAAAAACTGATGACCAATTAGATCACATAATTAATATAATTGGTATTATATTCGCGCTCAGTCGATTTGCCTTCCTGTACTTGTGCGACTCAAGTTGACGCATTGCTCTGTATCCTTAATCCGTAAAATGAATAAGGAGCAGGGTATGTGCGGTTTATGTTTGGAGCAGGGATTTGTTTTTAGCTTAGTTACCGAGGGTTTCGATGCTATTGAGGGAAGACTAGGTACTGGTACGAGTTTTGTGATGATTGGGATGTCATTGTTGAACTATTCAAGAAGCAAGCTGACTCTGCTCTGGACAATCGGGTGTTGTGGGCTAGGCTGTTTGTTACTTGGATAACGAGCCAGTATTTTTAGTCGCTGATAATCTCGCCCTCACTATGTATACGCCTCGGGTTCTGGTAATTGGCGTGGGCGATCTTGGTTCTTACATTGGCGCAAGTCTGGTTAAGAAAAATCACACCGAAGTGGATGGGCTTTTGGCCAGTCGTAAGTCAAGCCTGCTGAGTACCATCGACTATGCCAACACCCTTTTGGTTAACTCTGACGGGCTGCAGAATAATGGTGAAGCGACATTTGATGAACATGGACTTAATGATGCAAAAGAACTCATCAAAGAATCGGACTCGGTGTTGTTGGTTGGCGCCCTTGGCGGCAGTTCAGGTGCGCCGCTGATTGCCGGGATAAATACCCAAATGGTTATGGATGTCTTGATTCACTTTTCTGTACCTGAAGGTTTTTCACTGGGATTAATGCACGAATTTTTGGATGCGCTGTACCACGCTTGCCCCAAACTTCAGCTGGTGCTGAGCTGCGTCACTGTCACGAAGAAAGATGTCATAAGCGTTCTACTGATAGCTTCGTCCGCTCCGCCAGCGTCTTACTGAGCACCACAGTATCTAGATACCCATTTCATTGAGGAATGAAATGTCAACGTTACTGACACGGCATTAACCCAAATGCTCCTTAAAGGCTTCGAAGCCCTTCCTAGTTAAAGTCGTGTTACGGTGCTCAATCACTGTCTCTATGGACTAGTTTCACGTAATGATTCATAGTAAGTCATTATAATTTAGTAGGTTACATAAGGGTTTTTTAATATGGCAAGACATCAAAATGCAACCCGGGCAATTTTGGTTTTGGAAGCACCTTGGGAAATCGACTCCGAAGACTCTAATCGCACCAGTGTGCTGCCGTTTGTGGATGGTGTTGCGAAATTAGCAGGTGACACAGAAGTGTATCTGGCAAATTTTTATGATAAAAGCAGCTTCGGTAAAGCGCTCGACTGTCTTTGTAAAACAAAATTCCTGAATACCATTGTTTACATCGCTGCTCATGGCTATAAGGATAAAGTTCAAGGAATAAAACTATTAGATGCGCTCAGCGCTGTAGCCAGTAAATCGAGAGCATACAATATAACTGGGGTTTTGTTGGGTTCTTGTTACGTTGGAGAAAACGTGACCGCTATGCAAGCATGCATCGAGGATTCCAACCTCAGGTGGTGCGTTGGTTACTCATCTGCCTCCTATTGGTTGTCCGGCACAATGATTGATACAGCTATTCTCGCGAAAATGTCCCAGCTTGATAATGATGATTTTAAAAGTCGGGATTTAATAGTTGAGCATTTTGCTGAGGCACTGAGCCCGTTTTCACTTACATTTCCAATAGGCGAGGATTACGAAAGATCTCAAGTCCAACTACAGGACTCAATCAGGTTTGTAGTACAGCCATCAGGGCAGGGAAAGCAATCCAAGGATGTTTCAGCAGATGTCTTCCGGGAGTACAAGAATTTTCAGGTGATTGAAGATGATGCCTAGAAGACCAGTAAAACACGGAACGTTATGAAAAACATCCTATTAGCAACCATAGGGGCAAGCCCTCAGGTATTGACAGAAACCCTGTATGCCATCCACCAGAGCGGCAAGCCGTTCCCGGAGGAGGTGTTTGTCATCACTACGCTTTCAGCTAAGCCGTTGCTGATGAATGGTCTGTTTCGCGATGGTCATTTACAGGCACTAAAAGACGAATATCAGCTTCCCGATTTTCGTTTCGATGAGTCCCATATCTGGTTGATTGAAGATGATGACGGTAATCAGGTTGATGATGCTAAAACCGTTGACGACCAAAGCCTTATGGCAGACTTCATTACCAAGACACTCTTCAGGTTAACCAGCGATCCCAACATTGCGCTTCATACATCACTCGCGGGTGGGCGCAAGACCATGGCATTTTACACTGGCTATGCCATGTCGCTCCTTGGTCGGCATCAAGACACGTTAAGCCATGTGTTTGTCGATGATGACTTTGAGTTTGTGCGTGATTTTTGGTTTCCTACAAAGTCAACCAAATGGGTCACGGGTAAGAATGGACAAGGCGAGATAGATGTCAGTAAAGCCCAAGTTACTTTGGCGGAAATTCCGTTTGTTAGAATGCGACACTCCATTGACCCTAGCCTGCTGGCTTCGATGGAAAACCTATCACTCAGCCAAACTGTAGCCTTGTTGAATGCCGGACAAAGCCAAACCTTGTCAATAAAAGTCAATCTTAAAGCCAAAACCATAGAAACCTTGGGCGTCGAGATTAAGCTCACCGCAAAGGAATTGGCTTTCTACCTGTGGCTTTACCAAAAGGGTGAGTCAGGGCTGCGGGTAGACCGCTACTTTGATGATGACCCCTCCCACAGCCAAACTTTTTTAACCCAGTTCTCGACTTTGTCTCAAGACCCTCGAGTGTTCGAGAGCTTCGGTATTACTCCTGAGGATTTTAAAGCCCATGAACTGCAAAAGCTCAAAGGGATGGAGAGGGCATTTTTGCAACCTATATGTAGCACGATCAATAGCAAGTTAAAGAGAGCGTTACCTATAGCTACAGCAGATAGGTTATCAATTCTGTCGACTTCAGAGGCTCAGGGGCAGAGATACCGAGTCGCCTTAAGTGGGCAGCCGGATTTGATTGAGTTCTAGCGTGCGACATCTGTGTAACTGCTTCCATCAACGTCTTTAAAGCTTTTAGCTGGCAATAAAGAAAGGTCATTTCACAAGCTTATTTACCCTCAATGTTTAATCCTGATCGGTTACGCTTATCATTCAGGAGTTTGTCAAACAACGGATAGAGAAAATTTGCACAAATCCGGCGCCAAATCGTCGAGATAATAAATAATTTCTGGTATAAGACTCAAAGTCTTATAGGGAGGTAGCTATTTCAATGACGGGATCTTTAAACTTCGAACTCATTCGTGGTCACAACGAAAAGCTCGCGAATCTTGGTGCACTTGCAGAGCAAATCCTACATCTGGATCCAGGCATGTAGTGGTCAAGTAAAATTGGCCACGGTTTTAGAGTCATTCCAATATAAACGTTCTGACTCATTTGGCGTTAACCCACCATTATATTGATGGGGTCTGGTCTCACTGTAGTATCCAGTGATGTAATTTGTGATCTCTTTATCTGCTTCTGTAAAATTCCCATAACCACTAGCGGGTATCCACTCAGATTTCAAACTTCTAAAGAAACGCTCCATTGGTGCGTTATCCCAACAATTCCCGCGGCGACT
>NZ_JAKKRO010000108.1:0-5827 GCF_025654235.1 Shewanella sp. SM32
TTCGCACAATATTGAGTTGCATTATTTACCGCCTTACAGCCCGAACCTCAATCCGATAGAAAGACTGTGGAAGGTCATGAATGAGCACGCGAGGAACAGCGTGTACTTCAAAAATAAGCGAGATTTCAGGTCCGCACTGGATAAATTTTTCAAAGAAACATTACCCGATATTGGTGAAAGTTTAGCGTCGCGGATCAATGATAATTTTCAGCTCTTTACCCACGCATCTTCAGGTTGATTGGGTATATATTGGTCAAAGTCGCAGTTGATCACTGTGTAATTGTTTGGCACTGGGATGCCTTGGCGCACTGAGTTAACAAATTCGGGCGTCCAGTAATCGGCTAAGGCATTGGTCTGGTGACCCGTACCATGGATAAAGGCGACTCCGGTTGCGGCTAACGTGACTGGGCTGACAGCGAACAGACCCAAGAGCATGAGGGCTTTTTTGATCTTCATGGCTATATCTCGTGTTGTTGGTCTTGTTGATTGTGGCCGCCAGTCCGTTGCGACAGTTTAGGGCAAATCGGTTAATGCTAAGGATTTGCCGTAAATAAGCTTGAAATCGGCTGGCATGGCTCGGTTTATAGGCGCTTAAGCGCGGGTTACTCACTTTGGGTAAAACATGACTTAAGGCCTGAATACGACGGGATAGCGTGAATGCGCTAGTTTACGTTGGCATCAAATGTGATTGCCGTAACTTAGCCATTATCAACAGGACGTAACTCAAGCTTATTAACCTAGACGCAACATTTTAAGCTGGCAAGTAAAACAATCATCATAAAATGGAATCGCAGGGGCGCATTTTGGACGGTTCGTTTTAATGTCAAACTAAAGGTTGGTAACCTGATGATAAGCAATGCCTAATAAACTAAATTTTGTTTTATCGTGTTTGAAATAGCGATTTGCTTACACAAAAGAATTTTCTGTGACACCCACTTAGCGTTTGAATTAATCGGTTTATCGTTCTGTATATAAAGGTTTTTTGTGATAAATAATTCAAACTCGCTCATTTACTCTGGGATATGGGTATCACTTTAGTGCATTTTAAGACTAAACCGATTAGGCTGAGCTGAGGTAAAGTGGGATAAACGGTATAAAAACCAACATTGCCGAGATGATATTCTTCTCATCTTAATCAGTCATCTGAGCCATGGATTGACTGAGAGTAGAAAAAGTAGCGCGATATGGGCAGGTTTAATCTAAATAGACAACAAACACGGGAGAATAAGTTTGGCGATAGAACATAATAAGATGGTGAGTTGCTTAAGTGGACTGCAATGTCGCACTAACTTCACCATAAAAAACATTACTGAATACATGCTCCCAGAAACTAAAGAGGCTTTCTATTTACACCTCGACGGTAAATCACCAAACTTGATTATTCGTCCCGCATTCGAAGTCTTTTCCGGCGAACTTGCCACTATTGCAGGCGTGCATGCCAAATACGACTATTTCCACAATGCTGAGATGACACGTTTCCCCAAACGTTTACATAAGAGTTTGACCGAAACCCACTATGGCCTTGCCTTTAGTTTTGACACGGTTGAAGCCGTACAGCAATTCATTACCCGTTTGAGTGCGATAGTGAAAGGCGCATAAGCTTTTACTGTATAAATCTTTAATAGAAGGCCGCTTAATTTTTCGATTGAACGGTACTCAAATTTTAGCCTTGCAGTGCTAGGGTTAAATTCCTCAATATCAATGAAAATGAGGAATTTAACTGCTGCCTTTTTACGCGGCTTTTCAGTATATTCATCAATAGATGAATTTTGCTGGAGCTTGCCATGTCGCTTATTCCCGGTCGCCCAAAGGGGGTTGTGCCATTTACCGCCCAAACTGAATCACAGCCGCAGACTCCTGGTCGTCCGAAAGGGGATTCCGATGCCCGCCAACGCTTAATTATCGCAGCCCTAAGTCTCTTCAGTCATCGCAGTTATCCCAGCGTTTCTACCCGTGAAATTGCCCGCGAAGCCGAGGTTGATGCCGCGCTTATTCGTTATTATTTTGGTTCAAAAGCGGGCCTGTTCGAACAAATGGTGCGGGAAACCCTTGAACCCGTATTAGCGCGTTTTCGCGAAATATCCGCCGCGGATGCCCCTAATAACTTGGGTGAACTTATGCAGACATATTATCGCGTTATGGCACCCAACCTGGGATTGCCACGGTTGATTATACGGGTGTTACAGGAAGGCGATGGCTCAGAACCCTATCGCATTATGTTGTCTGTTTTTGAGCAAATTTTATCCCTCTCGCGGCAATGGCTCGAATCCACATTAGTCAATGCGGGGCTATTGAAGGAGGGATTAGATCCCGATTTAGTACGCCTCAGTTTCGTGAGTCTGATGGTTTTTCCGCTTATTGCGCCTCCGGTGTTAATGCGTCAGTTCGGCTTTTTTAGCGCCGATGCTGATGGTTTACAGCGTTTAGCGCTGCACAATATGCAGGTTTTTACCCAAGGTGTACTGCGTGAACCGAGGAAGTCGTAATGAGTGTGAATTTTAAGATTCTGACGCACGTGAGTGTGGGTTGTGTGATCTTGCTATTAGTCGGTTGCACTGAAGCGCCGCCTAGAGTGCTTGGCACTGTTGAGCGGGACAGGCTGACGCTTACTGCGCCCGTAGGTGAGTTGATTACTCAAGTGAATGTGGTTGAAGGTCAACAGGTTAAGGCGGGTGAGGTGTTAATTCAGCTCGATACAACCTCTGCTAATGCGCGCCTCGCCCTGCGCCAAGCCGAGCTTGAACAGGCTAAAGCTAAACTTTCTGAGGCGGTCACAGGTGCGCGTTTAGAGGATATAGAACGCGCCAAGGCCGTGCTCGACGGGGCGAATGCCAGTGTGAAAGAGGCTCAGCGAGCCTTTGAACGAACAAACCGTTTATTTGTCACTAAAGTACTTAGCCAAGCGGATTTAGATACGGCCCGTGCGGCGCGGGATACCAGTTTAGCCAAGCAAGCTGAGGCGCAGCAAAGCCTGCGACTACTAGAAAATGGCACCCGTAGTGAGCAGCTTGAACAAGCCAAAGCCGCGGTGGCTGCAGCTCGCGCCAGTGTAGCCATCGAACAAAAAGCCTTAGCAGACTTGAGCTTGGTAGCGGCGCGTGATGCCGTTGTCGATACGTTGCCTTGGCGAGTCGGCGATCGCATTGCCGCAGGCACTCAGTTGATTGGTTTACTGGCGAGCGAGGATCCCTATGTACGGGTTTACCTGCCCGCGACTTGGTTAGACAGAGTGAAGGCGGGCGATAGCGTCAATATTCTTGTGGATGGCCGCGAGATACCGATTGCTGGCACTGTGCGCAATATTCGCAGTCAACCTGCTTACACGCCATTTTATGCGCTAAATGAACGTGATCGAGCGCGGCTGATGTATTTGACCGATATCACGATTTCCGCCACAGATCAGGACCTACCTACTGGCATGGCATTAGAAGTTGAACTCGATGTGCTGCAAGGAGTGCAGCAGCCATGAAAAGCGCTGATTTTGCTATCGAGACCCAAGGGATGACCCGCGCCTTTGGTGGTGTTAATGCGGTGGAAAACCTCGACCTCGCCATTCCCAAGGGCACAATTTATGGGTTTCTCGGCCCCAATGGCTGCGGAAAATCGACTTCAATTCGTATGTTGACTGGGTTACTGAGTCCCACATCGGGGAATATCCGCGTATTGGGTGAAACCTTACCCGGCGCCGAGGAAAAACTGCGTCGCCGTATTGGCTATATGACGCAAAAATTCTCCCTGTACGACAATCTTTCGGTGCGGGAAAACTTAGAGTTTGTCGCGCAAATTTATGGCCTTAACCGCCGAGCATCAAAGCTGCGAATAGCCGAGTTAGTCACGCTATACGATTTAGTCGGCCGCGAGAAACAAATGGCGGGCTCCATGAGTGGCGGCCAGAAACAGCGTTTGGCCTTAGCGGCAGCGACCTTACATCACCCCGAATTATTGTTTCTCGATGAGCCGACATCGGCGGTCGATCCTGAAAATCGACGCGAGTTTTGGGAGCGCTTATTCGATCTCTGTGCCCAAGGCACTACGATACTTGTGTCGACTCACTATATGGATGAGGCCGAGCGTTGCCATGGTCTTGCGATTTTAGAGCGGGGGATAAAACGCGCCGACGGTTCACCCCAGCAGCTGATGGCGGCGATGGGGGCTCGGGTGGTTGAGATCTCAGGGGACGACTTACGCACTTTAAAACAATCATTGATCAGCGAGTCTGCGGTATTGTCAGCGGCGCAAATCGGCAGTCGTTTGCGGGTGTTAGTGCGCAGCGATATTGAAGATCCGCTTGCTTGGCTTAAACCAAGAGTTGCCAGCCGGACGATGGAAGAAGTGCGCGCTAGCTTAGAAGATGTGTTTGTCACTTGTACTGGCGAGCGCTTGGCTGGGGTTTCCAAGGGAGAGACTGACCATGTGGCGTAGGATTTTTGCGATTGTGGTCAAAGAGCTGCGGCAGTTGTCGCGGGATCGCATGACCTTTGGCATGATAGTCATGATCCCGCTGGTGCAACTGATGTTGTTTGGTTATGCCATCAATACCGATGCTCGCCATCTGCCTGCTGGGTTAGTTAATTTGAGTGATTCTGCCTACAGTCGCGCACTGGTTAAGGCGGTGGAAGCAACGCAGGTCGTAGATTTTAAACAGCGTTATTTAAGTGCCGCCGAGGCTGAGGCGGCGATCACTCGCGGCGAAGTCAAAGCTGTGCTGTATTTGCCCGCCGATCTTGATGAGCGCTTAGTGCGTCACCCAAGCTTTGTGGGTCAGCAATATTTAGCGCAGTCCTATATCGCACAACCCGCTGGCCAATGGCTAGTGGATGGTTCAGATACGGTTGTCGCTTCAACTATTCGTAGCCTAAGGCAAATGCCACTGGATGAAGTCGCAGGAAGAGCACTAAAAACGGCGATGCCGAGTTTTGAAGTGGTGCAATATTTCAACCCAGAACAACGTTCTGTGGTCAACATAGTACCCGGCCTGTTGGGAGTGATTTTGACTATGACCATGGTGATGTTTACTTCCGCCGCCATAGTGCGTGAGCGCGAGCAGGGCAATATGGAGTTTTTGATCACTACGCCTGTGCGGCCACTGGAGTTGATGCTGGGTAAAATCGTGCCCTATGTGATGGTTGGCTTTGTGCAAGTGACCATTATCCTGAGCGCAGGGCATCTGTTGTTCGATGTGCCCATTCGCGGCGGGCTTGATTCTATCGCCCTTGCTGCTATGTTGTTCATTTGCGCCAGTTTAACCTTAGGATTAGTGATTTCGACCATAGCGAAAACCCAGTTGCAATCGATGCAGATGACGGTATTTATCCTGCTGCCATCGATTCTCTTGTCGGGATTTATGTTCCCCTACGAAGCCATGCCTATCGCGGCGCAATGGATTGCCGAAGCTTTACCCGCAACCCATTTTATGCGCATGTCACGGGCCATAGTGCTGCGCGATGCCCAAGTGGTGGATCTGCAATTTGATGCCCTGTGGATGATAGGTTTTACCTGTATCGGGCTATTTATCGCCAGTATGAGATTCTCTAAGCGTCTAGATTAATATTATCATCAGTATGCTGATAGTCGCATGGCACTGAAGAATCCCCTGATGATTTACAAATAAATCATCAAATTAGGGTGGAAGCGCATCTTGTTGCATGATCAAATGGTTTCGCTAAAAACTACACTTGGACAACAAGATGCGCGAAGCCAATATCCTACAACATTCTTTACACCAATACTGCCCAGAACTTCACCTAAAACGATTAAACAGCTTGATGCTGGCCTCTAAGGCACTGATTGAATGTAAGACACTGACCTTGACTGAGTTAGGTCGAAA
>NZ_JAKKRO010000109.1:0-5625 GCF_025654235.1 Shewanella sp. SM32
TGATGGTTCAATGCCTGTTGTGGCTAGTTGGTTTACACGCACAGCAACAGGGCTGGGATAAGCATTTTCAGGCCAATACCATTGGGCATCGAACGGTACTCTCAACGATTCGCTTGGGATTGGAGGTACTCAGGCGGCCTGATTATCAAATCACGGAGAAAGAATTGCTGGCGGCCTGGGTATTATTCGCCAATCAGTTGCTCAAATATGGCTATGCTATGGCTGATTTATGAGGGGATCCTTCAGTACATAGTTTTGGTGTGCTCGACTACAATTTATGATGTCATTCCAGTGGGGGACTTTTCCTTCTAACAGCCCCGTGCAGATTATGACATCGTATTCGTCCCCTTTAGTGGAGTGGCAAGTTGTAATTTTCACTCCGCAAGATGAGGAAAAAAATCTACCAAGGTCAGAGGCTTTATATGACATTTGGTATTTATCTATTCGTACTTTTGTCGCTTCAAGAATACTGCATTTTGCTTTGAAGGCCATTGTAGTATCGAGAAGGCTAATGGATAATTTATCGCAGAAAGTGCGAACAACGGCTTTTATCCATTGTTCAATTTCAGTATCTGTACTTAAGGAAATAGAATTAATCGTTTTTAGTATTAACTTCGGTTCAATTTGTTTCTCAGTACTACCCGATTCAAAGAGTTTTACTGATAGATCGTTAGCAAGTCGTCTTCTTTTGATAAAGTTACTTACATCGGGTTTCGTTAAAGTTAAACGGATCAATGAAAGCCAAAGGTTATCTTGATTTTTAGGTATTGGTGAAATTAAAAAACCATCGATATCAAATGATTTATTTTCTGCATCGATGTCTTTAGATAATTCCATTACATCGAACCAGCTAGGGCTGACCACCGCTATATTCTTGGCAAGAATCCCCTGTTTAAGATGTGTCTCAACAATACCTGTGATGAACTGTGCTAATTGAGTTTTATCAATGTTACTTTCCAGATGAACTGTTGAGGGGAAGTTACTTAATTCAGATACAGCCTTTACTTCATATCCAGAATCCTGATATCTAAGGTAATGGTCAACTATTTTCTGACTGCTACGAAAACAACCCGTAAGTCTTTTCTCTTCAATAGCACTTAATTCAAAAAAGACCTTTAACTCATTTTTATTTTTTACAATGGCTCCTAATCCCGTGTAAATCGCCTGTTCTTTATCACCAATTAAAGTTATTTTTGTCTGTTTCTGTATAATAATGAGCTTCAATATTTCATATTGCATTTCTGATGTGTCTTGGTATTCATCGACGAGAATATGATATAAAAGTTTCCCTAGCCGATATGTAAGTTGTCGATCAGAATATAGCAACCTGTAACTAATGTTTAGTATCAAATCAAAATCAATATAATCATTTTCAGCCAAATACTTATGATACTCTTTTACTAATGCATACTTTTTTGTGCCCTGTTGATAAACGGGTTGGTAATTTTTATTTAATGTTGTAATTATCTCATCATGATGCTTGAAATCATATCTCTCTTTTAATTCAATAATTTTTGCTTCTTTCTCATGTTCATCTATTACTATAAAACCACCACACAAACGAGAAATTTTGTTTATATTTGGTCTGATTATCCATTGAAGGCAAAATGCGTGTATCGTCCCAACCCATAGGGATTTACTTTCCACACCGTAGGAAAGTAATCTTTCTGTGATCGTGTCTGCTGCTATATTGGTATAGGTAAGTGCCACAACCTTTCTTTTACCAATAGCATAACTATCAGAGTTATCTAGTATGTGGTATAGTTTTGACACAAGAGTTTTGGTTTTACCAGAGCCAGGACACGCAGAAAGAAGCATGTCATCAGGATAAATGACAGCACTCAGTTGCTCATCGGTTAGTTTTTTGTATGGCATTACTTAATTAGATCCATAAAATTTATGAATGTATCGACACCATAGTCCTCGACATAAACTTCAAGTTTTTTATTAAGAGTTGCTTCATCAGCGATTTTCTCTTGAGTTTCATCATCCATAAGTTTAACATTATAATCTAGCATCTTTAAAATAATTTCATCTAATTTTCTTCCAGTTAAAGAAAACTGTAACGCTCTTAATATATATTCAGGAATTACTGAATTCACATCAGCAAACCCAACCATTTGAGTAGCCATCCATCCCTTGCCGACTTTATTCGCTAATTTTAGTGCTCTATTATATCGAGTAGGAAGAACATTTGACTCAATTTCACTTTTATATTGACTTAAGAGCTTTCCTTTCTTATAGTTCTTATCCATTACTTTTTTGAATAATGATACATTTTTATTTATTTTGACTAACTCTGTTTCAAATGTGTTTTGTGCATAAAATGCGTTAACATATAGGTTGTCCTTTATGTATTCATCCATGGCATTCTTTCTGTCAGCTCCTGACTTCTGAGCATTTAGTTGAGCTTTCACATAATCGGCATTAGCAAAAGTCACATTTTCCTCGATAGCAAATCCTTCGTCTAAATCAGTGAGTATCGCACAATAACTTCTAATACGATCATTATGAAATAGGTCTGAAATATGTTTAAAAACAGTTCCATCAACTTTTATTAGACTGACACCCATTTCTTCTAGGCTTACACCAAGAGTCTCTTTTACTAAAGCAGGAATCAAAATTAGTTCAGCATCTCCTTCGACAAGGATCACGCTTTTAGCGAAAAGAATATCGCTACGGACAGCATCTAAATACCTTTCTATACATTGCACATGCTCAACATCTAGATTGTTTGATGGTAAATAAACCTCTGTCTCGGATTCTTTTCTAGATAATATGTTCATCGAAGATATTCTAGATACCGAACTAATCTGAGTTGAGTGCGTTGAAACAAACACTTGTGTGTTTTTGAAATTAAAGTTATCAAAAAGTGTCTTTTGGATATGTGTATGTATATGAGCTTCTGGCTCTTCAATCATCAAAAAATGAGTTATGTGCTCTTCACTGTCACGAATAGCTTCATACTCGTATAACTTTAATGCTAAGTAAATGAGGTTTGCTCCCCCTAAACTTAGGTCTTCAATTCTACCTGTTCCATGATAATTTTGAGAATCTTCTACCACTAAGCCTAATGACTGCACAAGTTCAATAAAGTCTTCAGGAAGTTGGGAAGATACTTTTATTTTAGGAGAGTACGTAGAACCAATGGTACTTACTAATGACCGCGAAATGTCATTACTTAACGTTTCTATTTCAGGAATTGATGAGATTTTATTATTAACATTGATGATGTCATCTACGACATCTTTATCATTCTTAATCTGCTTACTTTTTAATGTAAGAAGCTTATACAATGGATTGGTTTTGTAGTACCTTAAATCTGCAACTACGTTTCTCAATGCTTTTACGTAGGTACAAGCTACTTCATTCAATAAAGAAAAGTATGGTGGTTTTTTATTGCCGAATGTAGCTTCACTCTCTTTAGTTGGATCAGGAAAAATATACTGTTCAAAGTCACCAACAATACTTTTGTAAGTATCATTATTTGTAAAGTCTAACTTTGTCCTAACAAATGCCACTGGTTCGTAATTTTCTCTGGCAATTGCCATACCAGAGATATAACCTTTTATTGCTTTAGTTCTCTCTTTTAAGTTGGTAAATTTATTACTCAGATCGTGTAACTCTTGTCGGATTGAGAACTTTGGCCTAAAAATGAAAGTATAAGTCCCTTTATCTGTAGTCACTGATTCATTTTTGTCGTTTAAAATATAGTTTGCAAGTACCTGTTGCTCTTCGGAATGACTTAACCCTTCAAAGCTAATTGAGATTATTATCCAATGACCAAATGGTTCATGTAACCCTTTATGGAAATCATCTTGAGTTAGGAATTTTGCGCTTGTAGGGAGTGAGTCATCTAAAATTAGCCTCATGGCTTGAAAAGCATTAGTTTTACCTGATGCATTTTCACCAATGATGGTGTTAACAGAATCCTTAAGAAAGAAAAAATTCGACCGCTTAAAATTCTTATAGTTGACGATAGATAGTTGCTTAATATGCACGATTCTGTACCTTGAAAATGATTGGTTACTATAAAACGAGTGTGTAGACGGTGGTTTGCATTTCAAGTGAGCAGGTTGCCATATCCTCAGGAATAACCCTCTCATTTCCTTTGCTGAGTTATATTATATTTTGCATGCCTTATCTTTCTTTTTTAATATCTCAGGACTACTATCTTGCATCGCTTTGAGAATTAGTAAATTGCACTCTTTTTCTTTAAGCTGCTGATCGGTTTTCGGCTTGGGTGTACTGATAGAGGCAATCATGGGTTTGTAGTTCAGTGAGGCGTTGCAGTACATATTCGATAGGCTGCGACCTCTGCGGTTAAGGTTTTTCATGCTAGATAGCTGGTTACACAAATCCGTGAACATAGATTTAGCTTGTTGGGTGCACTTGGAATAAGACGTAGCTTGCTGTTTAAGGTCGGCACAGACACTTTCTTGCTTTATCTGCCACAGAAAGTGCTGGAAACGAATGTCTGTGCCCTTATAGCTGAGCGTTTGAACGGTTACAGTGGTGTTTGCCGCATCTATATAGGTGCTGGTGATGTTATTGCTCACCATTTCCAGATAGGCTGCGAATAGCTGCGACAATGGATCCATTACTTATCCCTAAGTGATTGTTAAATTCTAAATTCTATTTCATAGTGCATTATACTGTTCGTTTTATATCATTATTCCTCTCAAATGAATAATACATTTTTCATACAATCCGTACACTTATTGACAGAACTCCAAGTGAGAGCAAAAAGCGTTTTTCTGAACCCGAGATATCGTTGTCAGCGTCCAAGTGTGGATGCGGGTGATGATCTCCACGCCAAAAGACACAATCCCCTTAAGCTGAGTAAGTGCGGCATCGCCATAGCGATTGGTTTTGAGTGGCTGATAGTTTTCTGGTGCAAGTTCTGAATGGTTTCCTGCAATTTCCGCATCTAACCCCGAAAATCCTGCAACAGTTCCTGAAACGATTTCCTGCATTTCTGAATCGTAATCCTGAAATTCCCGAGATGGTTCCTGCATGTTCCTGAAATCGCCCTGTAATAGATTATCGGAATTTTCGGGATGATTTCCGCATTTTTTCTGGCTATTCCCGCATTCCTGCACTGCGTTTCGGGATTGTTCTTGGATTAATGCAGCAATTTGCTTGCTTTGTGTGTTAGTTGCTCCGCTGTTGATGATACTGGCTTGGAGCGCATTGGTTTGAGTTTTATATAGCGGACGAATGGTTTGCTCGACACGTTTACAAAACACGCCGCCCATAAGCTGAGTGTATAAAGCCCAGTTGCTGCTGTCGGCTGCTTGGCGGATGGCCTCTATCCAATCAAGTGACGGATCTTTAATTGCGTCCAGTCGTCTTAGTTCACGCCACGGGGTAACACCGGTGTTTTTCAAGATAGTTGTCACTCTTTGTTTAAATATTAAGCTGCATTTATTACGCCTTCTTCTGGTGCCTTATCTGGGTTGAGTGTTACAGCGCCAACCGCTTCACAATTTCTGATCTCTGTAGACCAACGCATCGGTTTTCTTTCCTTCGCCGCCTCAAGCACTTTCTTGCGCTTCGCTAAAATAGCGCCATCTTGCAGTGCATGACGTTGCCCTGGTGAGACAAAATTTAGCTGGCTGTGTT
>NZ_JAKKRO010000110.1:0-5394 GCF_025654235.1 Shewanella sp. SM32
TAGCTCGGGCGTGTTACTGAGCAATGCTAAAATAGCCTCAGGCGTTTTAAGGCCCGTTACATTGATAAGGGTATTTACAGGGGCGTTTTTACCTTCTCTTAGAGGGGCACTTACAGAGGCGTTTTGCGCGAGTGTTTGCTGAATAACCGACAACATAAAATGAATAAACGGCGTACTGTCTGCTTGGTTATCGGCCTGCTCAAGGGCGTGATAATAGGCTTGCTGATGGTCTTTAATCACACTTTCTAGTGGCAAAGATAAAAACAACGGATGCCACTTGGACAAAATCAGTGTTTGCCATAACCGCCCCATTCGGCCGTTACCATCGGCAAAGGGGTGAATAAACTCAAATTCGTAATGAAATACACAACTGGCGATCAATGGGTGGTCTTTTGTTTGCTTAAGCCATTGGATTAAATCCGCCATTAAACCAGATACTTGATGGGCAGGCGGCGCAACATGGTGCACCACACCACCTTTATGGATACCCACGCCTTTACTGCGAAATTCACCGGCATTTACAAGAATATCTGACAGCATTAAACCGTGAGCCGTGAGTAAATCGTCAATGGCGCTAGGTGTAAAGGTAGGAAGTGCATCATAAGCGGCAATCGCACCTTTTACCTCGGCTAGCTCACGCACGCTGCCCAGCACAGGTTTACCCTCAACAATGGCGGTGATTTGTTCTTCAGTTAAGCTATTGCCTTCAATCGCCAGCGTGCCAGTAATGGTTTTAATGCGATTTTGCTTGCGCAGTTGCGGCGAGGCATTGAGCTGGCTGGCATTTAATTCACCCACCTGCTGGCTGATTTGTGCCACCAAGTTCAAAATATCGGTGGTGATGGTAAAAGGTGGTTGGTAGGCCATTAGGCTGCCTCATCTGAATGAGATTTCGGGAAGCTCAACAACAGGTCACGATAATACTCGTATTGCTTTTGGCGTAACTCAATTTCGCGTGGGAGACCTTCTTTTATGGAACTTGTTAGCGTATTGAAATTATCTAATATCTTAACAATTCGGATTTGTTCATTAATTGTAGGGACAGGAATTTTAAACTCCGACATCTGTTTCAAGTTTATATTTGGCTGAGCAGAAGTTTTATTAAACTTAGCAATATAATCTGTCATTGCAGTGGTCTGCATGTAGTAAAAAGCAAACTTTACATTTACCTGCTGGGTTAAGCGAACAATAGCTAATGCTTGGTTAGTATTTGCAGGTAAAACGCTTTTATCAACAATGGCACACTTTCCAATAGTAGCGCCTGCAATAGCAAATAAAATATCACCTTCCTCTAATATTGAGCGTTTAAGTTCCTTATTATGAACTTCTGGAGTAATAAACATAAACTTGTCTGGTTTGATTTGGTTATCATCAAAACTTTCCAGCTTAATAAAATTAACTCCGTCGCTTACAAATTCTTTAGGGGTTGTTCCTTTGGTAATAAGTTGGGCCACTTCACCCAACGTCTTCCACTCAACGTCACCCTCTTCAAAACTTAACAACTGGTCGCGGTAGTAGTTGTATTGTTTTTTACGCATGTTAAGCTCGGCGGTCAGCTCGGCGGTCAGCTCGGCGGTCATGGCGGTAAATGCGTCCAGAATGCGCACTATTTCAGCTTGTATTGCCAGCGATTTTTCTGGGTTGTTTGGGCATGGAATTGGGAAAGGATATTTTTTAAATCCATCCATATCAACAGATGCAAAGCTAGACATGGTTGTGTTTTTTTTACACCAATCCGCCAACATAAAGCAGTAGTAGAAAATAAACTTGTTGTTAAATGTGTCTTTATATACTGGCTTTAAACTTAAATTAGTAAATCTCTGATTTGCTAAAAATGGAACACGAATCAAAGCGTGCTCTCCAATAGTTGCTGATGTGGCAATTATTATTGAATTTTCAGGAAATAGCTTTCCACCTTTGATTGCACTCTCTGAGACTTTCTGTAGCGATTCATCCAGAATTTGACCATTTTCTCGGATGTCGTCCATTCTAAACCATGGAACAGTTCCATTTTCCCAGAATTCTTTTTTTGATTTTGATGGTGTATATCCATTTTTAAGCTGAAAAACATCAGCTAACTTTTTCCACTCAACCTCAACCCCATCTAGCAGTTTTTCCATGTAACTCAAATGACTCATGCTTCAATCTCCTCACCTTCAATTTCCGCCACAATGGCGTCAATGTCACTGCGAAGCGCATCAATTTTAGCAACGGTGGTTTTAAGTTCGGCATTAAGCTCTGTAATGTCCACTAGCTCGCGGTTGTCTTTAGCTTCCACATAACTGCTCACCGAAAGGTTGTAGCTGTTGCCTGCGATAACATCCAAATCAACCGATTTGGCAAAGTGATCCACGTCCTCTTTGCTGGCAAACACCTTCATGATCTCTTCGATGTGCTGATTGGTGATAACGTTGGTATTGGTTTCCTTTTTAAAGTAAGCCTCGCCACTGGCATCAATAAACTGGGTGGTAGTGTCGGTTTTATGTTTAGACAGCACTAAGATATTCACCGCAATGGTGGTGCCAAAGAACAGGTTAGGTGCCAGTGAAATCACAGTTTCAACGTAGTTGTTATCTACTAGGTATTGGCGAATTTTTTGCTCAGCACCACCACGGTAAAAAATACCCGGAAAGCAAACTATGGCTGCACGGCCTTTGCTTGATAGGTAACTGAGCGCATGCAGCACAAAGGCAAAGTCGGCTTTTGATTTGGGTGCAAGCACACCTGCGGGCGCGAAACGGTCATCGTTAATTAAGGTTGGGTCGTCGCTACCAATCCATTTCACTGAATAAGGCGGGTTAGAGACAATCGCATCAAAGGGTTTATCGTCTGCAAAGTGTGGCTCGATTAGAGTATCGCCCAACTGAATATTAAACTTGTCGTAGTTAATGTTGTGCAAAAACATGTTCATACGCGCCAAGTTATAGGTGGTGTGGTTGAGCTCTTGACCAAAAAAACCATCTTCAATGATATGCGCATCAAAGTGCTTTTTAGCTTGTAACAGCAACGAGCCCGAACCCGCCGCAGGGTCATAGATTTTATTGACACTGGTTTGGCCGTGCATGGCCAGCTGTGCGATCAATTTTGAAACGTGCTGAGGGGTGAAAAATTCGCCACCGGATTTACCAGCATTAGCCGCATAGTTTGAAATTAAGAACTCATAGGCGTCACCAAACAGATCGTTTTCGTTATCTTCAAATTGGGTGATGTTCAGCCCAGCTACCCCTTTTAATACCGCCGCTAACCGTTTGTTTTTTGCCTCTACCGTATTACCCAGACGATTACTGGTGGTATCAAAATCCGCAAACAAGCCTTTGATGTCTTTTTCTGAATCATAGCCGTTGGCTGAGTTTTCGATTGCAGCAAAAATTGCTGCCAAATCCGTATTTAAATTTTCGTTCTTATGCGCATTAGCCGCCACATTGCTAAACAACTGGCTAGGGTAAAGAAAATAGCCTTTGGTTTTAATGGCATCTTCTTTAGCAAACTTGATGTTTTCGTCATCGTCAGACATGGCGGCATAGTTAACACTCTCATCGCCGCCTGTGATGTAGTTGACAAAGTTTTCACTGATAAAACGGTAGAACAGCGTACCCAGTACGTATTGTTTAAAATCCCAGCCATCCACTGAGCCTCGGACATCGTTGGCAATCGCCCATATTTGGCGTTGAAGTTCGGCACGTTGTTGTAAACTTGTCATTTGTTAATTCCTGCTTTTAATTCGTCATAATTCGTTTATGGGTTACACAATGTTCACTGTCGTCGAACATCATTCGTTAAACCCTGGAGCTAAATTCAAATTTCCGACCCCGTAGAGTGTCGGAGTATTCTTTAACCAAAGTTGGTATTCAGTGCCTTGAAGGCTGTGTGCTTTGGAACAATCCACATGCCATTGGCGAAGCAAATACCCAGCAGTTGCTGCTCTAATCTCAACCTTTAGAACGCCACCCGTCATGCCATAGTCCAGCTCTATCGCTTCGCTGTGCTCAATACGTGGATGCGGTACTAACTCAAGCTCTACAAAGCGATTCCATTGCCGATCTTGGGTTTCGAGCTCACTTTCTTTAACAGCAGAGGGCGACAATGTTGAATCTTCAAGCACAACCGCTGCTTTAATGCGGGTCAATACAAAGTCACGGAACCCATTTGGCGCTCCGCTTGGGCCATGCTTGCGGTCAAACCCACGAACATGCCAACGCAGGCCATTGTCCACCAGCGTATGCGGTACGATTTCACGCGTTGTTTCACCACTCGATAACGATACATAGGTGATACGCAAGGCTTTGCCTTTGTGTATGGCCTCGGTGACTTTTGCCACTATAGATAAACTGGGCTCGTTAAGGTGATAAGGCGCTTCACAAGCAAGGGGCGGTTTTACCTTTCCAGTAAAGCCATCTCCGTAACCTTGGCTAATCGTCGCCAGTGTTCTCACAACGTCGTACTCGAACAAGGACTCAAAAGCTTCACCACGCTTATGCAATTTGAGCTTTTGGTCATACTCAATATTGCCTGGTGCAAGCTCTCGGTATAGGGTGAAGTCTTTCGTTGCTTGTGTTGGCGCTATACTGAAGCGATCGACTAAATCCGCCCGCACCGCTTCTCCCTTAAACAATAAGGTGAAATCGATGTGGGCAATGCGATCCCTGGTTGCTTGTGGCAACTGCGCTATCTGCGAAAGCCTATCTGGCTTCGCCACTACCGTTTGTTTCAGAGCATCATTTGTCATGCGTCTTGTTTATCCAATTCAACCAGATTCTTAAAACTCTGTTTATAAAGTACGGTCAGACATCGCGTAATCACATTGAATAGTGTCACTCAATGCTACTCTTTATCCGCAATGACTTAGCAATATCTACCGATTGAAGCTGGATAGATGGCCATAAAACACTGAATAGGCCTCAACCTAATTAATTTTATTAGGTATCATCCTATCACAAATTATTTTGTAGGGAAGACTAAGCGGCAACTTTTTGATCTTGATTGCTATTATTGCTCAGTGCTTGTGATTAAATGTCATGGTCTTGGTCTTAGAGATAGCAGATATCAATGCGCTTACCGAGTCAGCGATATCACTTATATTATTGCTATGAGATATTCCACGTCCTATAGCAAAACACATCAGAGCGCGTAGTTCGCTAACCTGCCCCCCCCTGTGTCAGGATTGTTGTCACCCCTAAATAATCATTATGTTTAAAGACAGGGTGCGGCAAAAGAGAACGATATGGCTCGGTATTCACCAGAACGTAAAGAGGCGATCCTTAAAAAATTATTACCTCCTCACAACTTAACGGTCGCAGAGGTCGCTCGGGAAGAAGGCATCGCGGTGCAAACCTTGTATCATTGGCGAGATATTGCCAGAAAAGAAGGTCGCCCCGTGCCAGGTAAAACATTAAC